>DAOWDF010000033.1 GCA_030639165.1 Alphaproteobacteria bacterium | reverse complement strand
GTGAGTAAGGCAAAGCCAAACGCTGCATCGCCGCTGTAGCGGGGCATAGCGCACAATATTCTCATGAAGGGGTGTAAAGGCAGACTTAATGGCGGAGACTGAGGGATTCGAACCCTCGATAGAGCTATAAACCCTATACACCCTTAGCAGGGGCGCGCCTTCAGCCACTCGGCCAAGTCTCCGCACTATATAAAAAACTCGTTAGAATATGTATGCTATTCATAGCTTTTTGTAAAGGCTTTAAGTGCAAATATTCTAATGATTTATTCTAATCTAAGTAGTTATCATCCTTCATTTTTTTGTGCGAGCCTAAATCTGACTTTAAAGCCATAATCAGTGCAGCTAAGACAACTAACACCCCAAGTGTTATTATGGTTTTTATGAATATATCCCATGATAAAATAGGCCCCCACATTTGTGCTAGTGAAAGCAAGGCTATGGCGCAAACCATCGCGATAATTGATTTAAGGAAAATCTGGTGCATGATTTCAAGTCTCTTTAGCCGCAGTCTTAACGCGTTTCATTACAACAAGGAAGGCCTCTCTTTTAAAGAATATAAGCATGCGGCGTATTTCCTTCTCCATAGTAATAACTTCCCAGCCTTCATTGCCGTTTATATTAAGGAAGCTAGAGAATTTTATAGGATCAACTTTTGATTCGCCTAGAAATAGTGAACCAAGCATCCCTTCACGGTAAATGGCAACTTTATATTCGTATTTTGCGTTGGACATTTTATCCTCCAAGTTTGTCTTTTACTATATTTAACAAGCTCTCGTGGTCTACTGTAAATTCGTCAATAACCTTAGCTTTCCATATATCACTATCTTTATATACCATGGCAAAAATATATCCATAGCAGCCTTTAGAAGCGACGTTTTCAGTATCAATTGTTAACTTAGTTATTTCTTTTTCTGTTTTTGATGTAACAAAGCGTAAAGTAGGATTGTTGTCATATTTACTAAAATCATGTGAGCAGTCACTTGTAACATATATAATAAACTTATCATAAAATTCTTGAGCTTCTATTAAGTCAAGACTAATAGTTTCGTCATCATAAATGCCCTGTCCAGTATTTTCATCTCCACTATGGATAATGATTTTTTGAGGGTCTAAAAGGTTGTGGTCTTCTGGGCCCACCTTAATTAGTTCACCAGTGGATTTGCTTAATGCCATGCAATAAAGGTCGAGATCATACTCGTAGTAATTCTCCCGCTCATTTTCCTCATCATGTCTCTTGTCTCTATTTGTCGCGCTATACACTGTATTTGAATTTAGTAGTGCTTTTTTATTGGGAGCCTCTGGGAATTCATTTAATTTACCTAGTGTAGCGATATAAAGTAGTAACCCTCGTATGAAGCCAATAAACCACATAGGTAAGTATATAATATTAGCTATATGAGTGCCGCTTGTGTAGATAGTTTTACGAACTACACCAGCTGCCCTTGGATCCCAGCTTAACCCAATTTTAATACGAGTGTTATCGCCTTCAATTAGATTAACTATACGATTGTCTTTTATAGTCAAATTATTCTCCAAGTTTTTCTTTTAAGATATTATTTACAACGGCGGGGTTGGCTTTGCCTTGTGATTTTTTCATGACTTGTCCAACGAAGAAGCCAAACAATTTATCCTTACCGCCCTGATATTTAGCTACATTGTCAGGATTAGCGGCAATTACATCGTCGATCATAGCCTCAATTGCGCCAGTATCGGTGACTTGTTTCAGGCCTTTTTCTTCGACAATTGCATTAGCATCTTTACCGCTAGTAAACATTTCGGCGAATACATCCTTAGCGATTTTACCTGAGATTGTATCATCGGAGATAAGTGCGATAAGTCCGCCTAATTGTTCAGCCGAAATCGGACTTTGTTCCAGAGTTTTATTGTTCTTGTTCAAAATACCGAGAAGCTCATTAATCACCCAGTTAGCAGCAAGCTTTGCATCTCGACCTGCGGCAACGGCTTCGAAATAATCGGCACGACTGCGTTCGGAAATTAAAACGTTGGCATCATATCTGCTTAAGCCAAAATCACCAGTGAAGCGGTGCTTCTTTTGATCTGGTAGCTCTGGTAGGGTTTGTTTTATTTCGTCAACCCAGCTTTGTTCAAATTTTAACGGGAGTAGGTCAGGGTCAGGGAAATAACGGTAATCATGCGCATCTTCCTTAGAGCGCATAGAGCGTGTCTCCAGCTTTACAGGATCCCACAGGCGGGTTTCTTGAACAACTTCACCGCCATCTTCTAATATTTCAACTTGGCGCACGGCCTCATAATCAATAGCTTGGCCGACGGCCTTGAGTGAGTTCACGTTCTTAATCTCAGCGCGTGTTCCTAGCTCTTCCCCTGGGCGGCGCATTGAAATATTAACATCGGCGCGCATAGAGCCCTCATCCATATTACCATCACAAGTACCAAGATAGCGCAGGATCATGCGGATTTTGGAAAGGTAGGCTATGGCTTCTTCGGGGCTTCTAATATCTGGCTCGGACACAATTTCCATTAGCGCGCAGCCAGAACGATTTAGGTCAACATACGTCTTTTTTGGATGCTGATCATGTACGGATTTACCAGCGTCTTGCTCCAAATGCAGGCGTGTAATGCCAATAATTTTAACGCTACCATCTGGAAGGTCAATTTCGATTTCGCCCTCACCAACTATAGGGTCTTCAAATTGTGAGATTTGATAACCTTGTGGTAGATCAGGATAGAAATAATTCTTACGCGCAAATACTGAATACGTATTGATCTTGGAGTTAATTCCAAGGCCAGTTCTAACCGCTTGCTCAACACATTTTTCATTTAAAACTGGTAGCATTCCCGGCATAGCAGCATCAACCAATGATACTTGTGTATTTGGCGCAGCGCCGAATTTAGTTGGAGCGCCAGAAAATAGCTTGGATTCAAGAATTACTTGCGCATGAATTTCCATGCCAATAACTATTTCCCAATCGCCAGTTTCGCCTTTTACTAATTTTGCCATTATATTTAATCCTTATTATTTATTATCTCTATCATACACAAATTTGTAGTGACATTGTCGCATATAGCCTTTGTGCTGTCCGTTATAGTTTCTGGTGGTAAAGTAATGTTCCAGTGGGTTTAAGCTCATGGGGGCGTAATGAGTAGATGTTAATATTATATTGGCAGCATTTCTAGACACATAACCAGTGAATTTATCAACTACGCAGTCACATATTAGCTTTCCGCCCCTTAAAATGTCATCCATTTGTGACGATGAATAGCAGTCATGTCTAACTTTTTTTTCTATAACGTGCTCCATGCATGGCGCATATGCAAAAGCGAGCATTCTGCTTCGTGCGTCTCTGCCTTTATCGTTTTGCTTATATAAATCTTGGAAATCCTGAACGGTAAGAACTTCAGACATTTTAGCAGCGTTGCAGCCACATAAAATTTTCATTTCCTCCTCATCAAAAACCAAGCTCTGCTCCATTGTGCAGGTTTTATAATAGTGATTAGCCATTATTGCAGAAGTTAGCGGTTTACCATTATTGCCGTAGTTTTCACCCTCATTTAGAATTGAATCTAATGATGGTGCATTCTGTGCTAATACTGGTAATATAGATATGCACATAATAAATATTAGGGCAATAATAGTGGTTTTTGAAATCATGCCGCTTCCTTGATTACACTTTTGGGAATAGCGGTGAAGTTGGCTATCTTTTCAATTACGCCAGCAATTTTAAGGACATTTTCTTCATCCCATGGGCGGCCGATTATTTGAAGACCAAGAGGAAGGCCATTTGCATCAAGCCCTGCAGGAACGGATATCCCTGGCAAGCCAGCAAGTGATGCAGGAACGGTGAATACATCATTCAGGTACATCTTAATCGGATCATCTTCGTTATCTCCAATCGCAAATGCAGCAGATGGCGCAGTAGGGGTCAGGATAGCGTCACATTGTTCAAAAGCTTTCATGAAATCTTCTGAGATTAAACGACGTACTTTTTGTGCCTTAATATAATATGCATCGTAATAGCCAGATGATAGTGAGTATGTACCGATCATTATGCGGCGCTTAACTTCTTCACCAAAGCCTTCTGCGCGGGTTATCTCATACATATCTGTTAGGTCATCTTCTGGCGCACGGTGGCCATAGCGAACACCGTCATAGCGGGCTAAGTTTGATGACGCTTCGGCAGGGGCGATTACGTAGTATGTTGCCAGTGCATATTGAGTGTGCGGTAAGCTCACCTCGATAGTTTTCGCGCCAGCGTTCTCTAGCCATTCGCGTCCGCGCTGCCATAGCTCTGATATTTCTTTGGGCGTTCCGTCAATGTTGTACTCTTTTGGAATGCCGATGGTTTTACCTTTTATATTGTCATCAAGCGCCGCTAGAAAGTCAGGGACATCCTTATTGGCGGATGTGCTGTCCTTTGGGTCATGACCAGACATTGTACGCAGGAGTAGGGCGTTATCTTCGACTGTGCGGGCAAAAGTACCTGCCTGATCAAGTGAGGAGGCAAAGGCAATTGTTCCCCAACGTGAGCAACGCCCGTAGGTTGGTTTCATACCAGTAATGCCACAAAATGCAGCAGGTTGGCGGATTGAGCCGCCAGTATCTGTTCCCGTCGCGCCCATACAAATGCGCGCAGCCACAGCCGCAGCAGAGCCACCAGAAGAGCCTCCAGGTGTTAAGTCTCTATTATCGCTATCGCGTTTCCATGGATTTATAACATTGCCGTAATAGCTTGTTGTATTGGAAGAGCCCATGGCAAACTCATCAAGGTTAGTTTTGCCAAGCATAACCGAGCCTGCGTCAAATAATTTTTGCGTTACAGTTGATTCATATTGCGGGGTAAATCCATCCAAAATACGGCTGGCTGCTGTGGTTTGCACTCCATTAGTACAAAATAAATCTTTAATTGCCAGAGGGATTCCGTCAAGCGCTCCCGCATCGCCAGAAGCGCGGCGCTTATCTGATGCCTCTGCTTGCCTTAGGGCTATGTCGGGTGTTTCAGTAATATAGGCGTTTAAGCTTTTATTCTCTGCCATAGCATCAATATGGCTTTGCGCCAGCTCAACGGCAGTAAAGTCTTTATTGTCTAAGCCAGTTATAGCCTGCGTTATTGTGAGGTCGGTTAAATTGCTCATATTTTGTTTTTACCTTTAAATATAAATAAGGAAACTGTTAGGTCGGCTAGGCCTATAAAAGATAGTGCCGTGGATGTGACCTTTACTGTAGGTGTATCAAATCCAGTTATTTCTGCTACTGAGGAAGCCATAAAAAAGACTAAGAATGATAGCAGAAGGAAAAATATGGCAGATGCTAGCATTACTGATCTTAGTATTTTAGTTTGTGGCTCTTTATCGCTTGCGCCCATTATTTATCCTCGATTGCATTGGGCACAACGAAATAGCCTTGGGTAGCTTCGGGAGCATTGGCTAGCACCTTACCCTCGCAATTACCGTCATTGGCGATATCTTCGCGAAGGGCTAGCTTTATATCAACGACATTTGCCAGTGGCTCGATATTATCCGTATCTACTTCTGATAATTGCTCAATAAATCCAATAATTTTGGATAGTTGTGGAACCATAGATTCCAGCTCTTCATCATTCATTCTTATGCGTGCTAGCGATGCAACTTTTTTTACGCTTTTTATATCTATAGACATTAAAGACCCTGTAGTATTTTATTTGACCAATGATTTTTATCACTGAGAATGCTGGTGCGCAAGTGATATATAGGTTAATAAGGTTTTATGGACTTACTTAAAAATATTTTTGATGATAGACCGCGTGGATGTGCCTTGATGGGGATGGATATTGGTAAGAAGACTATTGGTATTTCTGTATCTGATAGTAGGCAAGAAATTGCTTTTCCGATTTGCACGATTAAGCGCACTAAATTTTCACGTGATATAAAAGAGATAGAGCGCATTGCTCGTGAATATGAGATCGGCGGTTATGTGCTTGGATATCCACTTAACATGGATAGCAGTGAAAGCAAGGGATGTCAGTCTATACGCGATTTTGGGTTAGAGTTTGCCGCGCAATTATCTGATGATTTGAGGGGGGGCGACGTTTGGATCGCTCTATGGGATGAAAGGTTATCCACATCTTCTGTGGAAGACTTTGTGGATAAGTCTGTTGGTATCTCGCGTCGTAAGGCTAAAGAGCGAGGGGTGATAGACAAGCTCGCTGCTCAGCATATATTACAGGGAGCGTTAGATTTTTTATAATTATGAATCATAACCCAAAGCTTCGGCTTCTCGACCCTTTAAATCTCCAGTAAGAAATTCTTGGGTGTTTTCGTATCCTTCACGCATTTGCGTCTCCAGTGATTCTCCCACGCAGGCTTTGGCGGCGCTAAAAGCTTCTCCCAGTTCAAAATCTACTAAATATTCACCTGCTGCGACGCAATCATCATCATCATAATATTCTGCACCCATTAGTAATAACTCCTATAATAAGCCTTAATGTTGTCATAGTATTATATGCGTATAGGCTTTAGTATTTAGTTAATAAAATGAAAAATATATGATAATGGCTTGGTCACTGATTATTTTCATGTTAGTAGATAATCGCTAAATTTAGACAATAACTACGGTTTTATAATTATGATTACTCAATTTTTTCCTTTTCTAAGAACATTTCTAATTGCTGCGATTATATCATCTATCGCTGTGCCTGTGATGGCTAGCGGCGGCGGTGATGCTACAGAAAGCCATAATATGAATGTTGGTCTGCATTGGGCAGGTATATTATGCCTG
>DAOWDF010000240.1 GCA_030639165.1 Alphaproteobacteria bacterium | reverse complement strand
TACGATCTCACCAGCGATATTACTGTAAATATCAAACTTATAGCCATACCATCCGATAAGCTTACATTATACCCGAACGCTGGCAGTACGATAATATTTGATATAAATCCTATAGTTATTCCTATGGCAATATTTACCAAAGTTTCGATTAACGAACCTTTTTTACTTTGCATTTTCCAGCCCTTGCTTTGCGTGGTTAATGGCGGTTTTTAGATTTTCGCATCTCTCGCCCCTTTTTTCTGAGCCTATACCGTCATCCATAGTTGCTTGGTATTCAATATCAAGTATGCCGAGAATGTCCTGCAAAAAATCAGCTCTGCCTATGCCCGTACCGTTACAAAAATCTTCTGAATAAGATATTTTAGTTTCACCGTGATCTGTGAATGTGCATGTTATTTGTATCATCTTCTTACTTTCCAAATTAAGCCCCATAGGAGCGGTTAAAATTATCGTTACGTAATCGCGTTATAAAAACCATTATATCGCGTGTGTGGTTCGCGTTAGTGGATTAATGATAGTTTTTCCCTTTAATGTTTAATCATATTTCTTAAATTAATACTCATCCAAATATGGCCCAACCTTTTTATTGATGAAAAATGCAGGGTCTTGGATATTTCCCATTTGTATAGTTGGCGTATATCGGCTGTGGGTTAAAGTTATATAAATACCTTCCTTAAGTTCATTTTCACTGGCTTTTAGCACATAAAGTTGATCGCAAGCACGTTCTATTCCCGCACTGCCAAGGAGCTTGCCGTCACGGTTAAGCTGCGATAATATAATGCACCACACGCCATTCCTGCGACAATATCCCGCGCACCATTGGGCAATACTAAACAAGAAATCTGAATTGCTTTGTCGTGGCTCGCATCCAGAAATTAGTTGCCAGTAATCAAGAATAAATCCCCTTATCTTTTTTTGTGTAACTAATTTTATTATTTCAGCTTTTATCTGATTAAAACTGCATCCAGCCATGTCAAGATACAGCGTGTTATTATTGGTTTTGCACGTGTGGTCTGCAACCGGATGTATTAAACCTGCCTTATTTTCGCCTAGGAACGCTAATGAGTTCACTCCGATTGATCTAGCCACATTGCGTTGCTCAATTTGCTTAGAACCCATCTCGAGGGCTATATACGCGTGATCTACGCCTGTTTCATTGAGATTGTAAGATATTGTTTGTGCTATTGTAGTTTTCCCTGATTTTTCCGCGCCTGCAAATCCGTATGTAAATCCAGCGTACAAGCCACCGCCCATTGCTTTTGATATTCTGGGTATTCCAATATCATAAAATTCAGTGCTATCTTTTAGACTTTCCGCGACCTCAATCAATACTTGCTGTTTTGTTTTAACAAAAACGCTCGCAGATGTGTTTTCTAGGCGTGTGGAAAGCTCTAATTTTAAGTCTGAAACATCTGGATCGTCAAAAGCTTTCAATTTCATCTCATCTAATAAATCTAAAAACCTGCGCTTTTCTGCTGATGCGTGGATTGTCTCCGCGTAAGAAACACAATTTAATGTTGATATTACCGCGCCCGCAAGCTCTGCCAAATACATGCTGTTAGGCGCATCTTTACGATTTTCAAACCATGGCTTCAAAGTTACAGGGGATACTTTTTTATCATTGGTGATCATTTCTGATATCTTTGTGAATATATCGCCATTTATTTCATACGCAAAATCTTCACTAGTTATCAATCCAGTTATGTCGTGGATTTTCTGTGGTGCCACCAGTAATATTCCAAGCAATCCCTGCTCCGCTTCCGCTGCTATAAAATCCATTAGAATTGGTTCGTCCATGATTCGTCCTTATCTATTATTTGGGTTGACTGCTTAGACTTGTTTGAGAAGCTGGTTTTATATTCATCATTCCAGCATTCTTGGAATATCCAAGCCTCAGGGCTTTTTATATATTTAATCTCAATATTTTCTTTCTCACAGTATTTTTTATATACAACAACTCCAGTGAGTATTTTTTCATGGGAGTGTTTTTTTAGCGCAGATGTGTATTTTTCAAGTGCTTTTTTCTTACCTGTTTTTTTAGGGTAGTGACTCCAAAAATCATTGAATTTTTCTAGCGAATATTTAGATGCGCTTTTATCTTTTTTATTGGTTAATGGTTCTTGGTTAATGGTTAATGGTTCTTGGTTAACTAGAGCGTCATCGAGTGGTTGACGAGTGGTTGACGAGTCGTCACTGGAGGTCATTGAATTAATACGGTTATTTTTATTTCTTTCACAAATAGCGAAATAATTGCTTAATGACTTTTCTAGCTCTAAAAATAAACTTTCTTCTTTGTTTTTTTCTAGTATTTTTCCAGTCTTATAGCTCTTCAAAAGATCGCGCATATACGCCCCCAACTCTTCATTGGATAGCTCTTGAATATCAAAGGCAAAATCCTTTATATACATTTTTATGAATGGCGGCTTTTTAGACATTACAATCCCAGCTCCCTACAAATAGTATTTAACTCACATTCGCTTATAATACCGCTGTGATACAATTCTGTTAAACGATTTAGTTTCTCAAAATCAGTTAATTTCTGGTGAACTGCTATACGAATGGCAGCATTTTTAATGGGGTTTTTTAGTGGTTGCATATTGTTTCCTCTACTAAGGGTTAAAATTGGCTGGCCATCATATTGTAGTAGCAACAATCAACTTGCCAGATGGAGCGACCATCTACCAGCACTTCTAATATTAACAATTACCTGCGCAATGTCAATTAAAAGCCCTCTTTTTCAAGGGCTTCCTCTACTCTATTTATGAACGGCCAGTAAGGTATTGGGTTCAATGTTTTTGCTCTCCAGAGGTGAACATCATTAAAACCATATTTACGGCAGAATGCAGCACTAGAAACAACTGGGCGCATTTTTAATATGCGCTTTTCCCATGTTGCTACTATTTTACCACGTTGCTTTATATCATTTGCGTCGTATGTTTTACTCATATTCAAAGGTTAATGAATTAAGTTATAAAAATCAATATAAAATATATTTAAATAAAGCTTTACTTTAATAAATAGTATGCTATCTTACATTCATAAACAAACGGCAAGGGATTAAGTCATGAATTTTAGAATAACTTTTACAGACGATAACAACGCCGGCAGCTATTCGAGCTATACAAAAACAATGATGCAGGCGTTAATGCAATTGAGCATTAGAGCAAAAACTGGATACACTGGCAAGATAGTAAAAATTAAGTAGGGATTGAGGAAATGACAGAATTTAACAACATTTTAGAAGAGCATTTAAAAACATTAAGCTCATTTGATCGTATTGCATTAGCTCAAAAAGTTCTTGAAGAAGATTTTGAATATGTGGAAGTGAACGATATCACATCACAAGCACATGAATTACTTGACGACGCTAGAATTGCAGAGTTTTGCGAAAATGAGCGTTTAAGTGAGATTATCGGAGCGCGTGAAGATCGCGAAAATGACGAAGATTACAGAGCGAGGGCTATATAATGACAGACTACATTAAAAACATCTTTGCTAACAAAGATAAAACAGAAATAAACATCCCAGTCGACGAAAGCGGAATTTTAGAGATTGAGCAGCATGTGTGTGTTGATTTAAGAGATTGGAATTTCGGTAATTTATATGTGTTCAGTTCAGATATGGGCGATGACTACCACCACATAGGCAAAGTAAAAGTAAAAATCGACCTATCAGAATGTGGCTCAGACATAGATGTGCGTGGTATTTTAATCAAGAAAGTGCAAAATAAAATCAACAAACTAAACGCTGATTACACCATGGAGAAAAACAATCTGAATATCGAATTGGAAAAATTACAGGCTATTGAATATAAGCCAGAGGACAAGTAAATGGTAACACGTGAACAAATCAATATGGCGCGATATAGAGCCACCACACAGGCCAAACGCAAGGCAGTGTGTAAGTCATGCCTGTTTTGCCTATCAGTAGGCGCAATGGCTGTAATTTTAACAATGGGAGTATGGTTATGAGTAAGCACACTAAAACGCCTTGGACTAACGATTTAACACCGATGATAAAAGCTGGTGATATGTCTATAAAAATTAATGGCTTTCCCCTTAGTGTGGATTACAGGATATTAGCAGAGGATAATTTCCAGTTCGCTAAACATCGTGTAAACCTACATGACGAGCTTGTGGAAGTTTTGGAAGCCGTAATCGATTTCGGCATACTGACGGCGGAAGAAGATGAAAGTATAATCCATTATCAAATAACATCAGTACTCAAAAAAGCGAGGGGCGAGGTATGACCTTAGCAAGAAATGAAGCCGAACGATATATGCGCGAACATGGATATACAGACGATTTAGATACCGTATTCATAGGCCGTGATTTTAAAATCAGCAAGATAAGCGATAATTTATTTAAGAAGGTGGGTATTGTGCCGCTGGATAATGTAGTGAGGATTAGATGATGGTTGATATTAAAGTAGAAGTAGGCGATACGGTGCTGATTGAGACCGTTGTTTTGGAGGTTGATACCAGCGATAACACCGTTCTTGTGGCTAATACACTCGAGGAAGGAGATTTCTGGTTTTACACAAG
>DAOWDF010000201.1 GCA_030639165.1 Alphaproteobacteria bacterium | reverse complement strand
TTCTACACCAACTGGTTTGATTACGCCAATTATTGGCGCGGCCGAGGATAAAGGCTTGCGTGATATATCGGTACAGATGAAGGACATGGCAGGCCGTGCACGTGAAGGCAAGCTTAAGCCTGAAGAGTTTATGGGTGGATCGTTCTCTATTTCTAACCTTGGGATGTTTGGGGTTAAGGAATTTGCCGCTATTGTTAATCCGCCGCAAGGTTGTATCCTAGCGATTGGAGCGGGCGATCAGCGCCCTGTTGTGATTAATGGTAAGGTTGAGATTAGAACTGTGATGAATTGCACTTTGTCAGTTGATCACAGATGTGTTGATGGCGCGGTTGGCGCAGAATATCTTAAGATCTTTAAGCAATATATCGAAAACCCAGTAAGTATGCTGGTTTAAAACAACTTATGTGAGGGCATTAATATGAGCGTAAATAGATTTCCAATTGTTGGAGTAATGGGTTCTCATGAAAATCCCTGGGCAGAGTATGCAAGCGCAGTTGGTAAATTACTTGCAGAGCGCGGTTATAATTTGCTCACTGGTGCGGGCGGCGGAGTTATGACCGAAGTTGCAAAGTCTTTTACTGAGGTTAATGACCGTAAGGGCGTAGCAATTGGGATATTACCAGCTGTTGACTATATGGGGGAAAAACTTGATAAGGAAGAATATCCTAATCCTTATATTGAGATTCCGCTAATCACACCGCTTAGTGCTAAAGCGCAAAATGATGTTATGCCATATTCTCGTAATCTCGTTAATGTGATGACGAGTAAGGCGCTTGTTGTTTTGCCTGGTTCGCATGGTACTCGTAATGAGGTATCTCTGGCACTTATGTATGATAAGCCTGTTGTTATGTTTGGCCCTGATGATGCATTTGCGAAGTTCCCTGAAGACCCTTTGCGGACTGATAATATAGAGCATGTGAAGCAATTTCTTGAAGACGTTTTAGGTAAGTAATTAAGTTTAATTTTGGAAAGTATTCTTTAGGTATGAGTGATAAAAATTTTGATATAATTGTTATTGGTGGCGGCCCGGGTGGGTATGTGGCTGCAATTCGTGGAGCGCAACTTGGCATGAAAGTGGCCGTGGTTGAGGCGCAGCACCTTGGCGGTATTTGCCTTAACTGGGGATGTATTCCAACTAAGGCGTTGTTACGTTCTAGCGAGATTTATCATTTGATGCATCACTTGGATGAGTTCGGTTTGGGCGCCAAAGATGTTAGCTTTGATCTGACTAAAATTGTTAAGCGTTCACGCGGCGTTGCGTCGCAGCTTTCTGGTGGTATCAAGCATCTTTTAAAGAAGAATAAGGTCACTGTTTTTGATGGATGGGGTGCTCTTCAAGGATCTGGTAAAGTTAAGGTTGAAAAGGACGGTAAGGTTATTGAGAACCTTACAGCTAAGCATATTATAGTTGCTACTGGCGCGCGCGCACGTATCTTGCCAGGGTTTGAGCCTGATGGTGATCTGGTTTGGACATATCGCGAAGCTATGGTTCCGAAAAAGATGCCTAAATCTTTACTGGTTGTTGGTAGTGGCGCAATTGGAATTGAGTTTGCTAGTTTCTATCGCTCTATGGGCGCAGAAGTTACTGTTGTCGAGGTTATGGATCGTGTTCTTCCTGTTGAGGATGAAGAAATTTCTAAGATGGCGCACAAGGCATTTACTAAGCAGGGTATGAAGCTTATCACTGATGCAAAAGTTACCAAGCTTGATAAAGCTAAAACTAATGTCACTGCTACTATCGAGACTAAAAGGGGCGTGGAAAAGCTTACTGTTGATAATGTGATTATGGCAGTTGGTATTGTTCCTAATGTCGAAAAGGTTGGCTTAGATAATACTAAGGTTAAGTTTAACCGTGGTCATATTGAAACTAATCAATGGCTGGAAACTGCGGAGAAGGGTGTATATGCGATTGGTGATGTTACTGCTCCGCCTTGGCTAGCACATAAAGCTTCGCATGAGGGAATTATTTGCGTTGAAAAGATCGCTGGATTAAAAGACGTACACCCGATGAATAAGCTTAATATTCCTGGATGTACCTATTGTCATCCGCAAGTCGCCTCTATTGGCTTGACTGAAAAGGCGGCAAAGGAGCAGGGATATAAGATTAAAGTTGGACGTTTCCCGTTCATGGGTAATGGCAAGGCTGTTGCTTTAGGTGAGCCTGAGGGAATGGTTAAAACTATCTTTGATGATAAGACTGGCGAGCTTATTGGCGCGCATATGATTGGAACAGAAGTTACAGAGATGATCCAAGGATATGGCATTGCAAAGACACTTGAGACTACAGAAATTGAGCTAATGCACACAATATTCCCGCATCCTACTTTGTCTGAAATGATGCATGAAAGTGTGCTGGATGCGTATGGAAAAGCTATTCATATGTAATTTATTGTCTTGCTTTACCTTAACACGTCGTTACTTCGTCGCAGGCGTATAAGAATACGCCTTTGCTTCTTGTGCCTAGCGCAGAAATGAATCGAAAGAAATATAGTGATCTAATGGACTTAAAAGAAGAAGTAATACTTGGTGATAAGATAAATCAGCATTGGTACTATGTCTCTAAGGGTCGGGCTATGCGTGATTTTTTATCAGGCGAAAGTGTTTCTGAAGTGCTTGATGTTGGCGCAGGGTCTGGCATATTTTCGCGGCAATTACTTGATAATGATATTGCGCAAGTTTCAACTTGTGTTGATCCATATTATGAGGAAGCTCGTGAAGAGCTTCATAATGGCAAGAAGATTAGGTTCGTAAAAACTCTCGATAAAACTACGCAAGATCTTGTAATTATGATGGACGTATTGGAACATGTCGAAGATGATGTTGCGCTGCTTAAGCAATATTGTGACAGCATGGAAAAGGGGGCAAAGGTATTTATAACTGTGCCTGCGTTTCAATTTATGTGGTCAGGTCACGATGTGTTTTTAGAGCATTTCAGGCGATATACCATCAAGCAAATAGAGCGGGCTGTTCTTGATGCGGGATTGAAGCCAATTAAAAGTCGTTATTATTTTGCATCTTTATTTCCTATTGTAGCGCTAATCAGATTAGCAAAAACCTTGCTGTTTAACCGTGGCAAATTTGAGCCTAAAAGTGAGCTAAAGCAGTATTCTGAATCTATGAATAATACTCTTATAGCCGTGCATGATGCGGAGAGGCGCAGTATATTTAATTTTAATAAGGCATTTGGCTTGAGTGTTTTTTGTTTATGCGTTAAATAGTAATTCCACTTGAATTTGGCACGTTGTTACTTCGTCGCTTACGTATTAAATATACGCTATGCTCCTAGTGCCTAGTGCAAAAATAAATTGAAATGACTATAAGATAATGACTTACAACGAAAAATTATTAGACGCAGCCAAGCGCCACCCTGAAAAGCAGAAAAACCCTGATCGTCCAGCTGGGCGTAAGCCGGATTGGATACGTGTGCCAGCGCCGCAAGGTAAAATCTATGGCGAGACGAAAGATATAGTTAAAAAGCAGAAACTCACTACTGTTTGTGAAGAGGCCGGATGCCCAAATATTGGTGAATGTTGGCAGCAAAAACACGCTACCTTCATGATATTGGGCGAAGTATGCACGCGCGCTTGTGCGTTTTGTAATGTTGCAACGGGTAAGCCCGACGCAGTGGATAAGCTAGAGCCTTTACGTGTTGGCGTGGCGACTATGCAGATGGGCTTGAAACATGTGGTGGTGACTGCTGTTGATCGTGATGATCTTAAAGATGGTGGTGCAGATCACTTTGCCAAAACTATCCAAGGTATTCGTTTGAAAAGCCCAGAGACTACTATTGAGATTTTACCCGGAGATTTTAAAGGTGACATGGGTGATATTGACCATGTGATTGCCGCTAAGCCGGATGTGTTTAATCATAATATGGAGACAGTGCCGCGCCTGTACCCTACGATACGGCCGGGGGCGCGTTATTTCCGCTCTCTTCGTTTGTTGGAGCGGGTGAAGGACGTTGATCCTGATATTTACACTAAATCTGGAATGATGGTTGGGCTTGGTGAAACTATGGAAGAGGTTGCGCAAGTGATGGATGACATGCGCGCCGCTAGGGTAGATTTTATCACGATTGGGCAATATTTACAGCCTACGCCGAAGCATGCGCCAATTATGAAATGGTGGACGCCTGAAGAATTTGAAAAGCTTACCAAAATGGCGCGAGCCAAAGGGTT
>DAOWDF010000152.1 GCA_030639165.1 Alphaproteobacteria bacterium | reverse complement strand
TATCCATGAAATAGATGAGGGCATGAAGCTTGGCTATAACTGGAAGGCTGGCCCGTTTGAGATGATTGATGTGCTCGGCGCAAGCTGGTTTGCGGGTGAGCTTAAAAAAGCAGGAATGGAAGTTCCTGAAATCCTTACAAAGCTGGGTGATAATAGTTTCTATCGCATCGAAGACGGCAAGCAGCAATATTTTGGTCTGGGCAATAAATACCACGATGTTAAGCGCCCAGACGGCGTTCTTTTGCTACGCGATATTAAGCTTACGGCTGAACCTGTGCTTAAAAATGCATCGGCAAAAATCTGGGATATTGGCGATGGGGTGCTATGCTTTGAGCATTGCTCCAAAATGAATACCTTTGATGAAGAGATATTCAATATGCTGGAGAAGGTTAACAAACTGATTTCCAGTTCGGATGAATATAAGGCTTTGGTTATCTATAATGAAGGATCGCATTTTTCGGCGGGCGCGAATTTGGGGCTAGCTTTGTTCATGATTAATATCGCGATGTGGCCGCAGGTAGAGAATTTCATTACTAGCGGGCAGAAGGTCTTTATGGATCTGAAATTTGCACCCTTCCCTATGGTGAGCGCTCCAAGCGGCATGGCTCTTGGGGGTGGTTGCGAGATATTGCTTAGCTCTGACGCTGTGCAGGCTCACGCGGAGACGTATTGCGGACTGGTTGAGGTTGGCGTTGGCTTGCTCCCTGGTTGGGGCGGATGTAAGGAAATGATCCTGCGCTATCAAGAGCGGGAGCGGGAGAAGTTCGCGAATGATATGGGCAAGATCGATAAAGATAATATCTGGTTCTCACCTGATACAACTCCTGTCGGCGCGGTGCGCAAAGCGTTCGAGACTATCGGCGTTGCAACAGTGGCAAAATCCGCATTTGAAGCGGTGGATATTGGTTATATGCGTGGATCAGACGGGATTTCGATGAATAGAGATCGCTTGCTTTATGATGCAAAGGCACGAGCGTTAAAGCTGGCCGAAAACTATAAAGCTCCAGAAATGCGCACAGACATCAGGCTAGGCGGGGCGGGCGCGAAAACTGCGCTTGATCTGGCGGTATCGGATTTGCGAAAGAGCGGCAAAGCCACGCCTTATGACGTAGTAGTTTCCGACCATGTCGCAACCGTACTTTCTGGCGGTGACAATGATTACATGGATGAGCTAAGCGAGAAAGATTTGCTGAATCTGGAACTGCGCGAGTTCATGAAATTACTACATAATGACGGCACTCTGGATCGTATTGAGCATATGCTCTCCACTGGTAAGCCGTTGAGGAATTAAAAATGTCCAAAGATACTAATGGAGATACAGTTTGCGCGCCTTCTGAAGATAAAACAAAGATATTAGCTGTAAACTTCATTGATGCCGTACTTAAACAAAATAATGGTAATTTACGCATTGGCCTTATTGGTGGACAAGGTGTAGGAAAATCTACTTTTTGCAAAAGCTCCATAGAATCTATTGAGGGAATAACAAAAACTGAGGAAAAAGCTATTATTCAATCATATGTAACTCAAGATGGGATTACTATAGATCATTATGATGCTCGTGCTGTTAGTGGAATGATTGATATTGGGGGTAGCAACTTGTTTCCAGAATATCATGATAGTAAAACTCCTAAAATACATTTTGCTGAGAATGCTGAATTTGATCAAAATGATGATTTTGATTTTATGCTGCACTTCAATACAAAATCAAAAAGTGAAGATCGTGTTATTACATTTGAATATAAAGGTGATAATGCAAAAAAAATACACGAAGATTTTATAGATAATTATATTAGATCTTTTATGGCAGCAAATATTTAAGAAAAAGGACAAAACATGCCAATATATAACCCACCATTAGAAGATATTCGTTTTATCCTGCATGATGTTTTGAAGGCTGAGAGCTTGTCAGAGCTTGAAGGCTATGAGGATTTTTCGCTTGATCTAGCCGATCAGATATTGGAGGAAGGCGGGAAATTATGCTCCGAAGTTCTATTCCCCTTAAACCAAAGCGGTGATGAGGAAGGCTGTACATTAGAAGGTGACAAAGTCACTACACCTAAAGGATTTAAGGAAGCTTACGATACCTTT
>DAOWDF010000263.1 GCA_030639165.1 Alphaproteobacteria bacterium | reverse complement strand
AGTTAACTAAAATTAGTTAAGGGTATAGTCATGAGAAAGAGTCGTTAAGCAAAAAGTATATTAAATACATCCAATCATGTTCCTTATTTGTTCTTGACTCTTTGCTTGTTTATAGGCAAAAGTTGGGAATGGAAGAATGTAATGAACATGATGCTTTTGTGCCTGTTAAAGAGCTTAAATGGCTGTTCTTTGATCTGAACAGCTACTTTGCTAGTGTTGAGCAGCAAGACCGCCCAGAGCTAAGGAATAAGCCCATTGCTATAGTGCCTATGCTGACTGATAGCACCTGCGCTATCGCTGCAAGCTATGAGGCAAAAGCTTACGGCATAAAAACAGGCACAAAGATTTATGAAGCAAAGAAATTATGCCCTGATCTTATCTGCGTACTGGCGCGCCATGATGTTTATGTTGATTATCATCACCGCATTTTTGCCGAAGTTGAAAACCATATACCGATAACCAAAATTTGTTCTATAGATGAGGCAGCTTGCAGGTTATGGAAGGGCGAGGAAGATCCAGAAATAGCCACTAATATAGCTCTGCAAATAAAAGAAGGGCTAAAGCGTAATATTGGTGAGTATATTAAATGTTCTATTGGGCTTGCTACTAATGCTTTTTTAGCCAAGACAGCTACTAACATGCAAAAACCTGATGGCTTGGTTGTTTTGCCTCCTGATAATTATAAGGATAGGCTATTTGCCTTTAAGCTAACTGACTTATGCGGCATTGGTAAGAATATTGAATATCGATTAAATAGAGCTGGTATTAATAGCATTGAGCAGTTTTGGAATATCTCACCTAAACATGCGCGTAAAGTATGGGGTAGTGTAGCAGGGGAGCGATTTTGGTATAATTTGCATGGCTTTGATGTACCAGATAGGCCGACTAAAAAGAGCGTAATTGGCCATAGCCGCGTTCTTGATCCGCAGCACCGCTCTATCGATATGGCATATTTAATAGCGCAGCAATTATCTATCAAAGCTTGCGTTAGGCTTCGTAGCTACGGGTTATATGCGCGAAAATTTTCTTTAAGTATTAGGACGGTAAACTATATCTCATGGTCTGATGAGATGTCCTTTTCACCAATGCAGGATAATTTTACAGTAAGCAATGCATTGGGCGTAATGTGGAGTAATATGCAGCGCGTTATTGGCAAAGATAGATTGCTTAAAGTTTCTGTTATGCTGCATGATTTATATGAGCCGCAGGAAGTTACGCTGGATTTATTCGCTAATGTGCCAGCAAATGAAGCTAGTAATAATGCAGGCCTATCACAGGCTATGGACGCGCTGAATAAGCGTTATGGCGCAAATACTGTAAATCTAGGCGCATGTCCCAAGACTAGCTCTGGCTATGTAGGTACAAAAATAGCCTTCACCCGCGTCCCTGAACAAGAGGAGTTTTCATCGTAATAATAGCTTAATGGATAGGCAGCAGAGTACCAAAATTTGCAATGAGTTTGAGATGTTTCTCGCCGTACACTGTATAAGTCTAGCTCTTTTTATTACCTTTAAAAACCTTCTTCTTTTTTGCCCCAAGAGGCGCGCCGTCTTTTTTGAAGTTCTTACTCTTAGGATTATCTCCAGCTTGTCCTTTATGCTTCTTCTTTTTCTTTTTAGGGGCGTCGCTATTTGGCTGGCTTTCCCACGGATTATCGCTCTTAGGCGCATCTTCACGCGGTTGATCTCTATAGGGTTTCTTATCACCATAAGGCTTTTTCTTGCCGTACGGTTTCTTTTTATCGCCTCTTTTATCATTATGTTTATTAGGCCTGTTACTGCGATCAATTCTGCCCTTGGGTGCTTCTGGCACTTTATCAAGGCGCGTAACTTTGATATTCTTCTCCAGCGTGCCACCGTCTTTCTCTAGCTGCTTAAAAAACTTGTCGACACAATCTGCAGAAAGCTCAACATGTGTTTCTTTGGCATGAATGCGGATAGCCCCAATTTGCTGTTTTGTCATTTGCCCTGCGCCGCATAGCATCGGCAAAACCCAGCGTGGTTCGGCTTGGTCATCGCGACCAATGGACAGGGAAATCCAAACGCTATTGGTGAAGTTATCACGCTGCGATTTTTTGTTCTTGCTGTCGGTTTCTGTGAAATCTAGAAGTTCTTCTGGTGCAGGTTTTTGTTTGTTATGCATGCGCAATAACGCGGCAGCAATTTGCTCGGCGCCATATGCGTTTACGAGATCAGCAACAGCTTCTTTCTCACTGTCCTTCACTGGCTCCACCAGCATCGGATCGGCAAGGAAACGTTCGTGATCACGCTTCGTCACATCTTCTATAGACGGGGGATTGCCCCATTTAGCATTGATTTTCGCGCTATTCAGAAGGCGCTCGCCCTTAAAACGTTGATTGTGCGGTACAACAAGCACACTTACGCCCTTAGAGCCTGCGCGGCCTGTACGCCCGCTACGGTGAAGGAGTATATCTTTATTCTTTGGTAAATCAGCATGTATAACCAGCGCTAACCCCGGCAAATCAATTCCACGCGCGGCAACATCTGTTGCAACACATCCATTTGCACGGCCATCACGCAGAGATTGCAAAGCGTTGCTGCGCTCATTCTGGCTTAGCTCACCCGAAATGGCGACAACTGAAAACCCTCGGTTGCTTAAGCGGCTTTTCATCAAGTTTACATTTGCACGCGTCCCGCAAAAAATAATCGCATTTTGTGGCTCTTGATAACGCAGAATATTAACGCTCGCATTTTCACGATCATTGGGTGCAATGCGCACAGCTTGATATTCAATATCTACGTGCTGTTTTTCTTCTTCTTTGGTGCTTATACGCTGGGCATTGTTTTGATAACGCTTGGCTAGCCCTGCAATAGATTTTGGCACTGTGGCGGAGAACATCAAAGTTCGGCGCTGCTCTGGCGCTGTGCCCAAGATATATTCCAGCTCCTCACGAAAGCCCATATCTAGCATTTCATCAGCTTCATCCAGCACAACAGCCCGCAAAGCGCTTGTATCGAAATAGCCACGCTCAATATGATCGCGCAAACGCCCTGGTGTCCCGACAACGATATGTGCGCCTTTTTCTAATGCACGACGTTCCGTGCGCATATCCATGCCGCCTACACATGAGACTACAGACGCGCCACTGCCACTATAGAGCCATTCAAGCTCACGCTGAACCTGCAATGCTAGTTCACGCGTGGGTGCAATAATAAGGGCAAGTGGCTTGGTTTTGCGTTCAAAACGTTCAGCCTCGCCCAGCAGCGTAGATGCACATGCCAAACCGAAAGCAACTGTCTTCCCTGAACCTGTCTGTGCAGATACCAGCAAGTCCTGTTCTTTAAGCGCAGGGTCTAAAACCGCATTCTGTACGGGGGTAAGCGTTTCATAACCACGTTTTATGAGGGATTGGCTAAGCGCTGGGTGCACGTTTTTAAGTGATGACATGTTGTGGTATTCTTTCAGGGTGATAATCGTTACATATGTGGGGTGTATAGTGTTTATAAGCATTGCACAAGAAATGCCTGCAAAAATACACGTTTTACTACATAAGAGAGAGTTGTTTTTATCAGAGTGATGTTTGTACTAGACTGCGAGCACAGCCATTTTTCCTATCATTTATATTCGTTATCGTTTATATCTATCCTCGAAAGTAATGGCTATAAGCAATTATTTATTAATTATCAATGGACAATGCAAATGCCGAACCTTTATCAAATGAATCTTTTGACCGTCATAGAAGTCGGTAAGGACGGTGTCTTCTTAGAAGGCGAAGAATATGAAGATATACTTCTTATTGATGCCAAAAGTGATATTAAGAAGCGTAATATCCAAGAGGATGATGAGATAGAGGTTTTCCTATATCGCAATACATCTGATAATGTTGTCGCAACTATGGCGCCCGCCAAGGTGAAAGTAGGCGAGTGCGCAAATCTAGAGGTTGTGTCAGATGGAGATAACGGCGCATTTTTGGATTGGGGATTGCCCAAAGACTTGTTCCTCCCCCATTCAGAGCAGGCATACTACGTAGATGAAGGCGATTTTACTGTAGTGTATGTCTATCTTGATAAAAAGGGGCGACCAATTGCTTCATCTATGCTCTATCATCATTTGGATGAATATGGAGGTGATCTAGAGGAGGGGCAGCAGGTTGACCTGTTAATCGCTGATCAGAATGATTTAGGCTACAAGGCTGTTATCAATCACAAGCAGCTTGGTCTTATCTATCATAGCGAGATATCACAACCATTGCCGCTTGGATCTAAAATGAAGGGCTGGGTCAAAGAAATTCGTGGTGACGGGAAGATTAACCTCAATATAAACGCATTTGATACGGATACGCGTGATGATTTAGAGGCGCAAATCCTAGAGCAGCTCCGCCAATAAAACGGTCTTCTTGATATTTCGGATAAGAGCCCACCAGAGGAAATTTT
>DAOWDF010000051.1 GCA_030639165.1 Alphaproteobacteria bacterium | reverse complement strand
ATTAATTTCATTATAAACAGTACCTGTGACACAACCAACATTTAAAATATCTAATTGTACACTACCCGTTGTAGGTTGACCATCATCCATCTTACGGTCAATACGTGCTGACTGTGAAGGGTTAGGCATACCATTACCAGAAGCTATAACTGCTGGCTGGCCAGTTAAAACAATGTAAGCACCAGAGCGCAAACCCGCAAAACCAGTCAAGCCAGTAGCAGTATGACCAACAGTATAACCACCACCTATTGATGCAGATGGTAAAGCTTGCCCAAATGCAAGGGTTGCAGAACCGTCAAATCCACTAATCAAATCAGCTGCCTTCATCTGATTAAAGAAAAATGTAGATTCAGCAGTAAGGGATGGTGCCGCACCTACATTAACATTGATAATAGAATCACCATTACCATTATTACATGGATTAGCTGCGCAATTTATCAAACGCGTTGAGGCATTTGCCATATCACCAGGGAAAGCGTCATATTGATCACGGAACGTAGAAGCCGCAGCATCAAGACCTTTCATCTGTGCAATTGTCGCAGTCACTTGTGCATTTGCGATCATTTCCTGACCTTTAAGTATACCACCGATCAAAAGACCGATAATAACCATAACAATCGCGAGTTCAACAAGCGTAAAGCCCTTTTCCTCACGTATAGATTCATTAAATTGTGTATTCATTGTAGATTCTCCTCATAAAGATTTGTAAATAGTTGTAGTTAAGTTGAAAATATTAAAGAATGTGCTGGACAGCACAGAAAGAATCATACACGTCTTTCACATTCTATAATAGCCCCTATCTACTCAGAATGCGTTATTTTGATTAAAAAAACTTTAAATTTTAGGGCTTAACTCCTCAATAAAACAAAATGATAAGTCATATGGGCACATTAGACCCATATAACCTGCACATGAGCATGAATTGAACAAAAATATAAGAAATTATTTAATTATATTAGATCTATAATTGCTTGGACTTTGCCCAACCATCTCCTTAAAAACCCTATTAAAGGATGCCAAAGAGTTAAAACCGACATCTTGAGAAATAATTTTTATGCTAGCATCTGTATCAAGAAGTAAAATCTTAGAATATTCAATCCTGCGCTCATTCAAAAGCTGGGTAAATGATTTCTTGAAATTAATATTAATAATGCGAGATATAGTAGCCTCACCGCATTCCAATTCACGCGCTAAATCTGATCTAGAATATGTTGGCTCATGGTAAATCTTATCCAGATCAAGTAAATTGTTAATTTTTTCAACCAACTTAATGTCACTATTACTTAAAACATCTTGGTTATTGCCCTTATATGCAACAAGCAAGGCTTGCGGATATATACGAAATAAACTAGTTGAGACTAGATACACAAAAGACAGCCCTAACAACCCTCTAATTAGAGGAAGATGTAAACCAACTTCTTTGCTACCTGTACCAAATGCACCAAGTGCCAAAAATGCTATATTCACAATAATCAAAGATAAAACTAACCAATACCTATCCTTACCAGCCTTTTGCTTAATTATATCCGAGAACAAACTCCTATGCCCCCATATTGCCAATAGGCTAACCGCGCCAGCAATCAAACCAAAAACCTGTAGCCAATCAAATAATTCAGGGCAAGTAATATCAAGTTGGCATGACGGGCTGACATAACGTGATACAATGATAGCAAAAGCTAACGCAAACGGTACGACTAAAAGAATAACCCAGTTTAATAGAGACGGCAGCTTGGTTATATGTGACATTTGCACTATCAATAATACACTAAGCGGCGTTCCTAGGCTCCAACTTGCCCAGCTTATAACTTCGTAATATTGTGTAATTTCAGATATATAACCTCGCGCTAAATCTATAAAAAATGCGATCCCCAGAACAAAGAAATATAATACAGGCAAAATAACACGCACAAAATCACCTGCACGGAAAGTTACATATACCAGCACATATACACACTGAAAAACCCCTATCAATGCAATAACTTCTGGAATTGTAAAAATAATTTGATCCATTAGGTATGGTATGTCCTCATAAATTTATAGCCCTTAAAGCAAATTATCACAAAGAGGGTTTTGTGCAGCCTCCTCCACGCTTAAAGTACGCTCACAAATATACGCCTTCATTGCATTAACCTCATTAGGGTGCAAATCTTCTGCCGTTGTTTTTAAAATCTCTAGCAATAAAGCATATGCAGCCTGCTTTTCACCTTGTGCAGTCATAATGAAGGCAGGCATATTGCGCACCCAGCTAGGGGCATTCTCATTACCTGCATTTGCCAATACGTGAGCTAACTCCAAAGACTTGTCTAAATCTTTCAACTTAAAACGAGCCAAATATACCCCTTGCGCTAACCATCGCCACTTTTGACCTTCTGGCCTAGAACCAACTTCAGATAAATAATCCAACACAGGACGAAACATCTCTGGCTCCTGAACTCCTCCAAAATAAAAAGCTGCTAAATACGGAACAAAATCAGAATGAGGATCAAGGTAATCTTGTAAATAAAACCATTTAGTTAGAGCATCATAATTATAATCCTTAAGAGAGGTATAGCGACCACCAGTATCTCCTAAATTCTGTATCATTAAACCATTGAGGCGGTAAGCAAAACTAGAATCACCTAACCCATAACTATCGGCATATTTTATATCTGGTGCTGGAGGAACATTAATCCACCTACTCCGAACTTCTCTAACAGAGAACCAGAACATAACATTGCAAATTAAAGCCACCATAAGCAGTAACTTAATTTTATTTTCCTGACTAAATGAAAACATCACTTCTCCTGGAATTAAAATTGTCTACGAATGAAATCTAAAGATGCTGCCAATAAGATAAAGACAGAAAAAATACCGCCCTGCAATAAAGCATCCAATATACTGAAGCTACTATCAGCACCATAAATAAGCCATGAAGATTGCCCCATAAGATCGAGGCGCGGAGTAACTGCAGAAACAAATTGTAAAGTAATGGAATAAACTCCCTCACTATGAACTAATGGAGAATCAACAATTCCAAGTAGTTGCCCCATCATTCTCGACAAAACATAAGATCCCAATGTAACCATAGAAGCACTAGCAGAGCTGGAAATATACATTGAGAAAAACAATGCAAGATTAACCATTATTACACCCTCAACCATGATGCTTGCAATCCAGATAACATGGCCATCACCAAATAAATGTGGCGCCACAGCATATACAGCTAGCCCAACGGCTAATCCCATAAATACGGCAAGTAAGGAAAAAGCAGTCCCATATGAGAAGATAATATTTAATCTGCTAATCGGCCTTGAAAGAAGAAATTCTATATCCTTCCCCTCAAAAGAGCGCCTGACAAAGAACACCACGAAAAGGACTAACCCTAAAACAGAAACAATACGCAAAGATGATCCTGCAAATACTAAAGAGAATTGATCTTTCTCTATAATAGCTGCACTACCTAGAAACATGGACAAGCTACTGCCAAGCAATAAGATAACTAGCATGGACAGGATCAGCTTATCCCTGATCGCCGCCATAAAAACATATTTAACTAAAGGTAATGACATTTAAGTTACTCGATTATTATATGATTATAGTTCCCACGGTCTACGGTCACCTGAGAAGGTTCTATATAGATCACGGTCAGTGTTGTGGATAGTGCCCTCTGGTGCATCTATAATAGTCGCCTTAAGGAATATAACCAGTTCGGTTTTGCTTATTAAATCTCTTTGAGTACGAAATGCAGCCCCAATAATAGGAAGTTCAGAAAGTACAGGAATACCCTCCTGCGTATTAGTGCTGCTATCCTGTAATAAACCTCCCATTACAATAGGCTGGCCAGAGTTAACATTCACTACAGTATCAATTTCCTGAACATTAACTTCTGGTATTAGTGAAACAAGACCAGTATCAGCTGCTATAAATGTTATAGCAGGGTCTTTAATCTCATCCACCACATTTGTAACAGTTGGCCGAAGAAACATGGATATAGTTCTTTTTTCAAGGTTAATAGACGGCTGAACATTGATCAACACACCGACAGGAACTGTATTAATGGTTGACTCAATCTCTATTGTTTCAATATGGGTATCAAGATCAATTTCTCTATCTATATCAAGTTCAAAAAACACCTTATTAGTTGCAACATTAAGAGAGGCTGACTGATTATTTATGACAGTTAAGCGCGGACTAGCCAGAGCACGTACAGTACCAAAACCAGATATTGCCTTAACAAATGCTGAAGCATCACTGCCGAACAACCCAACCCCAAAATTAGAAACTTCTGCCACCTTACCTCCTCCTGGTATAGCAATTTCACCTAAAATACCATTCGAACCCTCAGTAAATCTGCCAAGGCCATCGCCCAGAAAAGCATTCCATTCTATCCCAGTTATAAACTCATCTTTAAGAGTAACCTCAAAAACCTTAGCTTCAACCAAAACTTGCGCAGTTACAGATCTCCGCAACTCATTCAAATATGTAGCAACCTTTCTTTGAGTTCTTTCGCTAGCAATAACATTTATCAAGCCCGCCTGTTTGTTTAAGCTATATGTATAATTAGTTTCATCATCATCATCACTACCACCATCATCGATAGGCAATGATTGTACATTAAGAACCACTTCTGGTGGGGCTACAGTCACCTCACCATCTTCCCCCTGCTCAGGAGCAACGGCAGAAACATCGACATCAGGGTTTTTTTCTGCAACAGTAATTCGAGGGTCAGTTTTAGTTTTTAGCGCACCAGTAGAAGCGCCGCCCAACAACTGCTCCAAATTAAGTTCCAGCTCCGCCCAGAAATCAGATGTACTTTCTGATGTTGATGCAAAATTAGAACCTGTATCAGCACCATCTCCAGATACTACTGAAACACTAGTGTTAACACCGCTCTGATTCGAGCGAATAAAACTTAAATAATCGATTTTATAAGTCTCTATATAAGGGTGATCGACCTCAACACGTAAAAAACCATCCTCAAACTTATAACGCAGCCCAGCCATCTTTGCGATTCTATCAACCACAACATCAAACGGCTTATTACGTGCAGTAAATATAACTGAACCACGGATATTTGGATCAAGCTCTAAATCATATTCCGCCTGCTCTGCCAGCTCGAAGAATATCTCTCTCAAGGGCACGGTCTGGTTAACTGAAATAGATACTAACGGCACAGATTTCATACTTTCAGGAGTCGCTGTAACGTAAGGAAGCAGCTCTGGAATAGAATCCATATCTGCAACTTCATCATTCTCTAATTCAGGCAACCTCTCGGATAGACCATCTCTGAAATCCTGAAATTCCATATTAGAGCCTCGATCAGTCTTGGTATAGTTCGCCGCCAGATCGCATGAGGCTAGCGTTAAGCCTAGAGACATCACAATAGTGAGTTTAGCTAATGAATTAATAAAAGGAAACGTCAAAGCTTTACGGTGAAACATGCTTAATACTACTCCAAATTCTAGTATAAATTAAATATGAACAGCAAGAATATGCTGGCTATGATTCTAGCACTATTATTGAAACATATACTAATACAAATAATGAATTATTTCATCAAAATACGGAATAAGATCTGTGCATAAAGTTAAACTATATAGAATTAATCTTTAAATGACATTTTGGAAATATCAATTCCGCCAAATGCACCTTGCGTAGCACTTGAACTTGCCGTTAATTTTTCATGATGTACTTTAATTTTCATATCCGACGGCTTATCGGAATTACTAATGGCTACATCTTCACTAATAACCCCTTCAACAAACAACTTTATCAATGACTGGTCAAAACTACGCATACCAATCATATTATTCTGCTCCATAACATCATGGATTTTGCCAATATCACCCTTCAGAATAAGTTCCCTAACGAGGCCTTGATTAATAAGAACCTCAATAACTGGAACTAAATTACCATCAATGCTTGGTATAAGCCTTTGTGAGATAATCCCCTTTAAATTCATTGATAAATTCATACGTATTTGAGCATGAGTATCCTCAGGGAATAAGTTAACTATCCGCTCAATGGCCTGATAAGAGTTATTTGTATGTATCGTTGCTAGACATAAATGTCCTGTTTCTGCGATAGAAAGAGCCTGCTCCATCACCTCGCGATCACGAACCTCACCAACAAGAATAACATCAGGCCTCTGACGTAAAGAGTTTTTCATAGCTACTGCATAGCTTTCCGTATCAACACCGACTTCACGCTGCGACACAACACACCCTTTATGATCATGAAAAAATTCAATTGGGTCTTCAACAGTAATAATATGCCCAACACTATTACGGTTACGATGATCAATCATCGCAGCTAAACTTGTAGTCTTACCAGAACCCGTCATACCAGTAACAAGAATCAATCCACGCTTCTCCATAGATAGCGACTCAAGTATTTTGGGCAAATTAAGATCGTCAAAACTAGGGATTTCTGAAACAATTCTACGTATTACAAGCGCAGGTGCTTGCCTCTGTCGCATAATATTCAAACGGAAACGACCATGGCCTCCCATATCAAGAGATGTATTCAGCTCCCAATTAGTCTCGTAATCCCGACGTTGACGGCTAGTTAAAACAGACGTCACGATGCCATTAATGTCTTCTTCTGTAAGAATATACCCCGTAATCTTAATAAGATCATCTTCAACACGTAAAGTAGGAGGAAAACCTACAGTAAGGTATAGATCACTAGCCTCGTGATCTGCCATCGCATTAAGATATTTTAAAATTGTTGATGAACTCAAAACGAATAATCCTTATTTCCACTGCCAGCACTAGCTCCTCCGCCAGAACTATCCCCATCAATTTTTCCGCCGCCAAGAGAAGAAGAAGCATATTCATCATCCCTATCCTCAGATTCGTCAGATGATTTCATCATAGCAAGACGCGCCTCATCCTTACTAATCATACCACCGTCAAGCAGACTCTTCACATAATCCTCCATGGTGCTCATACCATAACGAGACCCAGTCTGCATCATTGAGAATAATTGCGGGACTTGATTCTCACGAATAAGGTTTCTAACTGCATTTGTACCGACCATAATTTCAAAAGCTGCGACACGACCACCGCCTTCTCTTTTTAGCAAAGTCTGGGCAATAACCCCTTGAATAGAGCTTGATAACATAGCCCTAATCATCTCTTTATCTCCTGTTGGAAACACATCAATTATACGGTCAACCGTTTTAGAAGCAGAGTTAGCATGCAAAGTACCAAACACAAGATGACCTGTTTCCGCAGCAGTCAAGGCCAAGGATATAGTTTCATGATCTCGCATCTCACCAACTAGAATAACATCAGGATCTTCACGCAAAGCACTTTTCAATGCCCGCGCAAAAGAATGAGTATCCTCACCAACCTCCCTGTGATTTACAAGCGCCCTCTTTGATTTATGAAAAAATTCGACAGGATCTTCAACAGTTAAAATATGCTTTGAAGAATTCTCATTAATATAATTTACAATCGCTGCCAAAGTGGTTGATTTACCACTACCAGTTGGCCCTGTAACCAGAACAAGACCTTTTTCAAGATCAGCAAAACGGCGCATAACAGGGGGAAGATCAAGTTCTTCCATACTAGGTATTACCGTTGGAATAGTTCTAAAAACAGCAGCTGATCCCAACCTAGTCGTATAACCATTAACACGAAAACGGGCTTTATCACCTAACGCAATCGCAAAATCTAGCTCCATATCTTTTTCATACTCAGCCCGCTGATCTTCAGTCATAACCGAGTAAAGCATAGTCCTGATATCATCACTGGTAAGAGCATCGGCCTTAATTCGCCTTAAACTACCATCAACACGAATAATAGGAGGGCTACCCGCACTCAAATGCAAATCAGACGCTCCATTTTGTAATGAAAAAGCCAATAATTGTGTAAGATCCAAAGATATGCTCCTATTATATAAATACCCTAAAGAATAGTTCTACAGATATAAAGTGAAGGTAAAGTAAATATTAAGTGTTTTATACGCAGTAAAAAAATTAAATCCCCAATTGCCCTAAATAATCTCCGAATAACAATAAAGAATAAAACGCCACAATTAATGATGGCCCAAACGGAAATATGCTTTGCCCCTTTACAGCACGCCAAGTAAGCGCAAATAAAATAGCAACTACTCCAGATATTATCATAAAATAAGGTAAGAGGAAAATACCAAGCCACAATCCAGCAACTAGAAAAAACTTCACATCACCAAACCCAAGACTATCCCTCTTGAGTATTTTAGTTAAAACGAATCCTAGAAACCAAGATATAAAAGCAAAGATGACTGCGCCAAGGATATAGTTACTAAGTAAATCCCCTATCTGCAAAGAAGCCTCATAAATACAGAGGTACATTAACCTTAAAACCCCAATGATAAAAAGAATAAACACTAACTGATTAGGCAAAATCATATGCTCTAAATCAATCATAAACAAAGCAATCAATATAGGGACACTCGCCATGACTATAAGAGATTCTACATTCAGCCCAAAAGCCAAATAAACCCCTAAACACAAAATTGCGCCCACAATTTCAAGTATTGGATATATGGAAGATATTTTATTAGAACAATGCCTACATTTACCTCTAAACATACACCATGAAACTATAGGAATGAGGTCAACTACCCCGAGAACCGATGAGCATGATGGACATGAGGAGCGCTTAGTTTTCCAGGATAAGTTTCTGGGCACTCGGTGGATTAAAGCACTAGAAAAGCTACCTAAAATCATGCCTAAAAATACAACAATTATAGCTTCAGTGATAAACACAATAATAACCGCCAAACCAGCTCTTAAAGATTAACGAATTTTTGCCAATCTTTCATATACGCTATCTCTAGGTATAGAACGACCAGAACCATATATAACATCAATTTCCAAAGCTTTCTCATAGTATTTAACGGCTGTTGCAGAATCTCCTGACCTATCAGAGATAATCGCCATATTGAAAACATGATTAGCATCATTAGGTGCCATGCTAGACGCTATACCTAAATATTTCAGCGCAGAAATAGAATCACCAGACTTCGCATATATAACAGCAATCTGAGCAGCTAAAGCAGCATTCCCCCTATTGCCATCATACAAATCCAACAAATGACGCAAAGCTAGCGCAGGGAAACGAGTACCCAACAAACCATACATATTTATCTTAATATCAACATCACCTTCATCCAGCTTTGAAAGCGTCTCATACATCTGCATAGACTCGTCAAAACGTCCTAATTTTTGTAGAACGATCGCACGCCCCATCAACACACGCTTATCTTTGCCATTAGCTTTATATAATGTATCAAACATTAATATAGCAGAATCATAACGCCCGATAGACATAGCTCTTTCAGCAGAAACTAACCGCGCTTCCTTTGTATCTGCATCATAGTTTTTTCTTACAATAATATAACGCGACGCTGGCTGCGTAACTGGGTCAACCTTAACAGGAGAAGAACGCGCCATTGAACCTTGGGGAACCATAGACTCCGCATCAAAAAAGTTGTCATCAACATCCTCCTCTGCCGTATCTATTTCATCGAAATCATCTGGCATAACTTCTGCAGATGCCTCACCCAATTCACTTTGCGCGAAAACTCCATGCGGTAAGATAACAAGAAATAGTGCAAAAAAACAAAACATTGCTATATGAAAAAAACGCTTCAACACAGGCATATCAAGATCTTTCAATAAATTAGTACGAATGTACAAATAGTGTGGACGAATCACTAACGTGAAACTTATATAATTACTATATCACGCGGCTTTCTTTTTCTCAATGAAATCAAGGAAAGCAGCCTCAAGGTTTTTCTGGGAAGTTATTTTCCTAAGGTTTGCTGGAGTTCCTACATATTGTATTTCGCCATCATGTAGTAAGGCAACACGATCACATATCTCATCCATATCCGACAATATATGTGAACTAAGGAAGATTGTGCGCTTATTATCCTTCATCTCATTAATCATCTTTTTAACCAATGATCTCGCCAAAGGATCCAAACCGCTCATCGGTTCATCCAAAATAAATAATGAGCAACCAGTAAGCATTGTCGCCAGTAAACCAAGCTTTTGTCGCATACCTTT
>DAOWDF010000257.1 GCA_030639165.1 Alphaproteobacteria bacterium | reverse complement strand
GTAGGGCTACAGGATAATGAGATATCAGAAGCATATGACCGGTGTAGAGCATTTATCGCACGTGAGGTGTATTGTAAGGTCGAGATATATCCATCTTATGTGAAACATGCGAATATTGAATAAGGCAACTATATAGCTATAATTGTAGTTTGATTTATTGTGTTTTAGATAAGATATGACGCTTAGAGTCGAAGTGTTTGTATTTTGCTTTTGTAGCATTGGTAACACTTTGAAATAAAATGTATATCAATAATTTTTATTCATTCTGATTGTAAATAGCGTTGTATTGAGGAGTGGTAGGCGCCACGTTTATGATAGCGCCGTTTTAGCTTATCTATCGTTATAGTTGTTGCTTCCAGCTAGTGCAGCGCCAAGCTTTATATTACTAAGATCATTAAAATCATCAGAGATAGCAGGGCTTGTTTGGGATTTACCCCACCCCAAGCAGGCAATATACAAATAGATATATACTTTAAATAGATTAGCGAATGACCTAAGCGCTGCAAATATTATTTAGATACTTAAGATAAACTCACTGTAAGAAACACCTTTATCGCTAAGTATTCCGAGTAGCATGTTTAGTCCAGCTTCCATGCCATCTTTTTTGCTAGAGTGCTTATCTTCCTCTGCCTTTAATTGCTTATAGAGTGGGATTATAACATCTAAAGCACTTTGGGTGGCGGTGCGCCTGCTGGAAAGGTAGCCGATGTGGTTTCCATTGCTATCATATGTTGCCGTTACATGGGCAAATACCCAGTAATGATCACCATGTTTTGTCTTATTGACAACGTATGACAACAGCTCTTCTCCTGAAGGTATTGTCTTCCAAAGGTAATTAAATATACAACGAGGCATATCAGGGTGGCGAAGAACGTTATGCTGCTGTCCTACTACGTCATCTTCTATGTAATCTGATATCTCAAGGAATATGTCATTTACATAGGTCAGAACCCCCTTTGTATCTGTCATGCTTATGATAAAAGAATTATCAGAAAAATTACGTTCAACTCCAGTAAGTGCGGCTGTATTATGTGCCATTGTTATCCTCCATTACCCTCTATTAATTACACGATTAAGTGCTTCATCAAGTTCTACAATATTGCTTGAGACGTTCTCTGTCATTTCAGACATCTCAGATGCGGAAGTTGCAGTTTCCTCCAATGCTGTTTTAATGGAGACTATATTATTTTTAACTTCATCAACATTTTCAGAAGTGCGCTGCATATTTCCACTTATTTCCTGAGTTACCGCGCTTTGCTCTTCAACAGCAGCGCTTATGGCATTCGATATTTCAGCTACTTTAACCATTGTTTCGGAAATATTATTGACCCCAGTTACAATATTGCTAGAGCCATGCTGTATAGCTTCAATTTGCGTAGTGATTTGTTCTGTAGCTTTAGCAGTTTCTGCGGCAAGGTTTTTTACCTCACTAGCGACAACAGCAAAACCTTTACCGGCATCTCCAGCTCGGGCTGCTTCGATTGTGGCGTTTAAGGCGAGCAAGTTAGTTTGTTCGGCTATATCCTTAATTAAATCTACCACATTACTTATTCCATCAACTTCAGAGCCGAATTGCTGAACAGTAACCGAAACATTTTCTATTTCAGATTGTGCATTCTCAACAACGGATAAAGAATTTGTGGTTTGGGAAGAAATTTCACCGATGGACGCGGACATTTCTTCGACAGCGGCAGCCACTGTTGTACTGCTACCTTGTGCTGTTGATGCTGCGCTTTCAACGTCATCACTTTTTGTCACAGAGTTAGTAGAAGAGGATAGCATATCAGATGATGCACCCTTCATGTTATTAGCGAGTCGTGACGTATCATTTACAACAGACTTAACTGTTTCCTCTAACTCTGACATTAAGCCTTTTAATTCCATGGCTTTAGTTTCAGCAGTGCTTGTTGCATCATTTATTGCATTAGCTGAGTCAAAATAAGATCCTCGAAACCCTTTTATAAGCATTTTACGGTAATACTCTTCTTTTGAAACTGCGCTCATAGATGAACGTGATTCTCGTACGAATACGTCAGATTGATCCATGAATGTATTGGCTAGCTCCTGTACTTCTCTGATTTCCCCCTCTGATTTAATGTTAATTATTCTTGTCGTAAAATCGCCATGACTTCCAGATGCAAGGATTTTTTTGAGTGAAGAAAAACAAGCGTTTAAGCCGCTAGACAAATTGTTTGCTAGTGATACGACGAATAATAAAAGGCATATGATTGTAGAGCTTAATATTAGCAAATAATTGCGTGCAAAAGTGGTTTCCTTTTTAATTGAAACTATCAAATCGCCAGAAAGCTTGTCTTCAATTGATTTTAAAGCTTCGATCTTCTTGGTGATAGTTTTAAACCATTTTCCAGCATCAACGCCACCAAGATCGCCAGTCGCAATACTTTTGCGAGCAATGTTACGCATTTTATTTACATCCTTAGATGGAGTATCATTTAATGCGGACCTTAGTAGTTCTATATGCTGAGGAAGAGCTGTGGTCTGGAATGCATTGAAGTAAATATTTTGCGTTGTTACTAGGTTGTTTAATTTCTGTACATCTTTCGCGGCAAACCCCGCGGCAAACCCGCCTGCACCTACGGCACGCTCGAGACCCGCACGTTCCTTTGATTGCAAAAAGTTTGTGTATGCAGAAAGTTGAAGCAATATTTCTGAATTTTCACTGCTACTTTGTGTTGTCGCTATTGCGGATATAATTTTCTTATTAATTGCAGTGTATGACCCGACGGCATCTGTAGCGGTAATGGAAAGTGAACTTGCCTTGCTCCTTAGCGTATCTATTTTTTTTATATCAACTGCAATACTATCGATAATGTCATTTAACTTGCTGCCAGAGCTAGCGACATCCGTGGTTTCTATAAAAGTTGTGAATGCATCCTTTTTTTCATTGGTAGCTTCGCGTTGCTTTGGTAGTTCAGTAGCAAATTTTTCACCGCTACTATTGATAAACCCTGCTGTCATCCCACGTTCTTTTTGTAATTCATGCATTAGCGCAGAGGCTGTTACGGAAAACTGAATAGCTTTCCCTAACTTTTTATTTTCAAAATATGACTGGGTATGATTTGAGATGATTACCACTGATAATGCTACGGTTGTCACAAGCATTATACTAAGTAGTGATACAAGTTGATTGCGGACGGATAGTTTAGTGAAGTATTTGAACATGGTTAGCCTCAATTTATACAGTGGAAGGTACTTAAGAGTGGTAAATATTCAGTTGTATGGGGTGTTGGGCAGTTAGATCATAAGTTGATACTAGAGTAATTCATTTTCACTAAACAAGCAATGCTTTAATAGTTTAATTTAGTGATAAAATATAGCGTTGAGAGTTTTTGTGTGAGTGGTGTATATTAGAATTAACAGCTAATGGTGGGCCCGGCCGGGCTCGAACCGGCACGTCCATACGGACAACAGATTTTAAGTCTGCAGCGTCTACCATTCCGCCACGGGCCCATCTAGTGGATGTGAAAAACAAACAAGCATGTAGAGTTTGATTACACAAATATTACAGGTGATTATATAATATAGTTATTTGTCCGATGCAATCACATAAGTTGGTATTCCAGTGGAAAAATGATTTTAGTTGCTTTAATCTCTAGCGGATGGCTTTTTAGGCCATCCACACACACGGTAATTTAAATATTATAATGAACTTTAAATCTAAGCTAGCTTTTCTGATCTTAGTAAATCAGATATAAAAACCCTATTATCATTGATCGCAGGTTGATTTATATGGGTTGCAAGTTTATTTATTAATGTTGGTAATAATTCTCTAGGAAATATTTTGCCGCTTATTTTAATTGCGTTATCCAGCACGATTATATGTTTATTTATCAACCCTTTCAATACTATCGGATAGTTTGACATTTTATGCATAGCCCCATCAATTGTTGTAAATAGACATCCAGTCATGTTTTCAGTAAGGCGAAACTCTAGGTCAAAACATGATAAAGTAGAGAATATTGAGTTTTGTATATCTGCTCCTTCAATTAGTGTCGCTCCAAAGCTTGCTCCGCTAAAATTACAGCCTTGTAAATTTGAATAGCATAAGCACGTGTTATAAAGTGCGCAGTTGTAAAGTATAGCATTGCTAAGATTACTTTCTGAAAGATTGGCTCCCGTTAGGTTTGCACCGCTTAGTAAGGCTCCTGCCATTTCTGCGCCATCAAGATTAGCGTTTGTCAGGTTTTGGTTTTTTAAATTTATATAGGTTAAGTTAGTTTGTTTTTTTACTGCATCTTCTATGCAGTCAGTAAAAGATTTGTAGTATCCTGAAAAAATTTCTGAATTATCGGTATGTTTGTTAATAGTAAAGTATTGCATGTTATTTCCCCCTTTAACGTTGCATTTACATATAAACAAATGGCATTTTGGAGGTAGTGTTGTCAAGAAAATAATTCTACGCAAGGTTGTGTTTGTTGTTTTAGTGATTATTATACTTATTTTACTTTCTTTGTTAATATCCTATGATCTGCGCTAGAGGAGAACAATATTGAGTAAAATGGATGTTCCATCAATAGAAACAGGTGTTGAGACTATTAAGGGGTATTTGAAATTACTTCCCTTGAGCTCCGGCGTATATCGTATGATCTCATCTTCTGATGATGTGCTTTATGTTGGTAAGGCTAAATCTTTGAAGAGTCGTGTTGCCTCCTATACACATTTTGAAAAGCTTCCATTAAGGCTTCAACGTATGGTGTCTCTTACTGTTACTATGGAGTTCATTAATACCAATACAGAGGCTGATGCACTTATACTAGAAGCGAATTTAATCAAAAAATATAAACCGCGTTTTAATATTTTACTGCGTGATGATAAGTCATTTCCCTATATTGTGTTAAAGGAAGGTCACGAGTTTCCACAAATTGTTAAGCACCGTGGAGCAAAAAATATCAAGGGTAAGTATTTTGGGCCATTCCCTAGTGCTGGTGATGTAAATAGGACAATCGCGATTTTACAGCGAGCTTTTTTGCTTCGCAATTGCAGTGATAGCTATTTTAAAAATCGTGAGCGTCCTTGTTTGCAATATCACATAAAGCGCTGCTGCGCCCCTTGTTTTGGTAAGGTTAGTGCAAATGAATATGCAGAGCAGATTAAAGGCGCGTATGACTTTATGCAGGGGAATAGCCGCGCTGTGCAGGATGAGCTATCTAAAGCGATGATTGCGGCTAGTGAAGCGCAGGATTATGAGGTCGCAGCGAATTATCGTGATCGTATAGCTGCGCTTACTTCCATTCAATCCAAGCATGATATGAATAGTGAGCTTGGCGATGTAGATGTTATAGCTATCGCGCAAAGCGGTGGCACTAGCTGTATCCAAGTGTTTTTCTATAGAGCGGGGCGTAATTTGGGTAATCGCTCATATTTTCCGCGCCATGATAAGGATGATAGGGCGGAGGATATATTATCCGCTTTTATCGCGCAGTTCTATCAAGGTAAAGCCGCACCCAAGAAGCTGGTTATAAATATGGAGGTGGCAGATAAAGATTTGCTTGAGGAAGCTTTGTCCTGTGATGTTATATGCCCGCAAAGGGGTAAGAATAAGAAGGTTGTTGATTTCGCCCTTAATAATGCCGAGGAGGCATTAAAGCGCCATTTATCTACGTCTGCTACGCGGCGTAAATTACGTGAGGAGGTGGCCGAGTTATTTTCTATGGATGAGGCACCTGCTAGGATTGAGGTTTATGATAACAGTCATATTTCAGGGACTAATATGGTTGGTGGGATGATTGTTGAGGGCGAGGATGGCTTTGCCAAGAAGGCGTATCGTAAGTTTAATATAAGGCATGCGGCTGCCTCTGATGACTATGGTATGATGCGCGAGGTTTTAACCCGGCGTTTTAAACGTATATTAGAGGAGGAGGGCGGCTCTAGCTCTAGTGATTGGCCCGATCTTGTTTTGATTGATGGTGGATTAGGGCAGCTGGGGGTGTGTGTAGAAGTTCTTGAGGAGCTTGGTGTTAAGGATCAGCTAGCATTGGTAGCTATTGCTAAGGGAGCTGATCGTAATGCAGGGCGCGAGAAGTTCTTTATGGAGGGGCGCGAGATGTTTCAGCTGCCGATTAATGATCCTGTCTTACATTACCTGCAGCGACTTCGTGATGAGGCGCATCGCTTTGCGATTGGGGCACATAGAACTCGTAGAAGTAAGGGGCTTACTATTTCGCCTTTGGACGAGATCGCGGGGGTGGGGGCTAAGCGCAAGAAAGCCTTATTGCTGCATTTTGGATCGGCTAAATCTGTTGGGCGCGCATCTATTGATGATCTACTTAAGGTTGATGGTGTATCCAGTTCATTGGCGCAGAAAATCTATGATCATTTTAGGGGCTGATCACTAGTTTTTGCATAAAATTAGAACGAAAAATTAAAATTAAACTGAATCAAAATGATGGGTTTTTGTTTGGGGAAAAGTCCGAATCAAATCTTGCTAAGGCTAAATGGCCATGTTAGGCTCTACATAAATCAGTCACAGTTAACAAGAGATACAGCGTGAGCCTTAGTGCATTCGCTGAGCTATAATACTATTATGAAAGGTGCTTAAAAAATGTTTCATCGAGTTAAGTCAGACGTACAAGTAACGTCTGATATTGAGAATAAGCAGGAAGTTGCTAAAGGTTATGTTAGGGAAGAACAAGCGCAAGCTACGACTAGACAAGAACCTAGAATATCTGTTTCTATGTCAAAAAATGAAGAGCGTTCTGAAGCTCCGACATATAGAGATAATAAACTAAAACCCAAGGAAGATATTAATATAATGAGAAAATCAGAAGAAGCCGCCCCAGTCCAAGGTAAATATGTAAGAGAAGAAGATAGATCAGCTGATGCATCTTCACGAGGTGGTTACCAGCCTTCTGTTGCTCGTCCAGCTAGCGCCTATGCAGGCGGCGGAACTCCTTATAGTGGAGCAACAACATATGCTGCTCCGGCAGCGCCTGATATTTACTCTGGTAATGACCGTACATTGACTATTGGACGTGGAATTAACATGTCTGGTGAGATTGATGCCTGTGATCACTTGATGGTTGAGGGAACAGTTGAAGCGGCTCTTAAAGGTGCTAAGTTACTTGAAATTGCTGAATGTGGAACATTCTATGGTACTGTTGAAATCGAAGAGGCAACTATAGCTGGTCGCTTTGAAGGTGATATTACAGTTAATGGTCGCTTGACGTTAAAATCAACTGGCGTGATTACTGGGTCAATTGCATATCGTGAGCTTGAAGTTGAGGCTGGCGCTATATTAGATGGTCGCATGACACCAATTAAAGTTGCTGCAGACCCAAAAAGCGCAGATAAATATCGCGCAGGTTCAGATGCTTCAGCAATGGCAAAGGCAAAAGAGCTAGTATCAAAAAAGGATAACAGGGAGCCTGCGAACACAGAGAGTGCTTTGTTTTCGAAGG
>DAOWDF010000112.1 GCA_030639165.1 Alphaproteobacteria bacterium | reverse complement strand
TTTTTTAGGGAAGAAAACTATTATAGTCATTTACAATGATGGACTATTTTACTACCGTGTTTTAAATAAAAACGTGGGACGGTAGCTAATAGACCTCCAGTAAAAGAACTTAAGGAATTATAATATGCCCCTGAAATTACCTCAAATTATTGGTCACCGTGGATGCGCTGGATATGTACCTGAAAATACGCTTGAAGCCATACATACTGCTGCCGATATGGGGCTTACATGGGTAGAACTTGACGTAAAACTTACCAAAGATCAGATACCTATTATTTTCCATGACCCAACATTAGAGCGCGTAACAAATGGTAGCGGCAATGTAGCGGATAAAACCCTAGCTGAGATCAAGGAGCTTGATTGCGGTAGCTATTATGGCGAAAGTTTTACAGGCATAGATATTCCAACTTTGGAAGAAGCTATAGACGTACTATTGGAGCGTGATTTGGGTATTAATTTTGAGCTCAAACCATGCTCTGGACGTGATAAAGATACTGCGGAGGTTGCGCTCGACTTGCTATCAAGCATTTGGGATGATCACGATAGCTTACTTATTTCAAGTTATTCTATGGAGGCACTTGAAATTGCAGCTGATATGGCTTCGGACTGGGCGCGCAGCCTTGTCATAGGGAAAGATGGCTCCCAAGATTGGATTAGCGCATTAAACACAGGAAGTCTACCGGAGGATTTTCTTAAAATACGTAAATATCTTGAGCTTAGCGCGGTTAGCATAGATCAGGAATTTTGCTCGGGACTTATTATCCGTGAGCTACAAAATCAAGATTTATGCATAATTCCATACGGAGTTAATGAAGCACAACGCGCTGTAGAACTACAACATCTTGGCCTTAAGAATTTTATATCTGATTATCCTGATGAAATTGAGGATTGCTTACTCTCTGTGCATTAAATTATTATTGACACCCGCTCACAATTCCCATAAGACATTACTGACATATTTTACACTTGGGCTAAGAACATGGAAAAACCACTATCAGCTATATTTGCGGGACTGTTTATCGTGAGCACAACAATAAATTCACTTGGGAACACTGAGTATTTTGCAAATAGTGACTATACTCCCCTCCCAAATGAGCCGAGAACAACATCCCTTAAATGTATATTTAGCATAAATAGCGGTACGGCTATGATTGTAGATACCGAAATAGACCAAACTCTTATTTTAGCAGACAAGTACGTTAACAACAACAATAGCCTGCATAGATTAAGTGTTACTAAAGACGATGAAAGGAACGTCTACGGCAACCCAAAACACATTAAGGTTAATAAAAATGACTGCGTCGTATCTTTTGGAAATGGATTATCACAAAGTTTTTCTAGATAATATCTAAAACTCCTTCAAAGCCTCATGCGGAGCCATCCCAACCACATTAAATCCACAATCAACATAGTGAACCTCACCAGTAACTGCCGTTGACATATCAGATAAGAGATACAATCCTGTACCACCAATTTCTGATAGCTCAACAGGCCTGCGCAGAGGGGAACTCAATGTATTATATTTAAATGTAGTACGCGAGCCACCGATTACAGCTCCTGCCAGAGTGCGCATTGGCCCTGCTGATATTGCATTTACGCGTATCCCTGACTTACCATCTTCACTTGGACCTAAATCAGCGGCCAAATAACGAACGGAAGCTTCTAAAGCTGCTTTTGCTACGCCCATAACATTGTAATTAGGCATTACTTTTTGAGCGCCATAATAGCTTAATGTTACAGCAGAGCCACCGTCATTCATTAATTCTTTCGCGCGGCGCATTACAGAGGTGAAGCTATAACAGGATATGTGCATAGTCTGCATAAAGTTATCTAGTGTCGTATCTACATAGCGACCTTGTAGCTGATCCTTATCTGAAAAAGCAATTGCATGAATAATGAAATCAATCTTGCCCCATTTTTCCTTAAGCACAGCAAAAACATTATCAAGATCGTCCTCGTTGGAGGCATCACAATCTATGAGTATGTCAGAGCCTATTTTCTCTGCTAGTGGTTTTACACGCTTACCAAAGGCATCACCCTGATAAGTAAATGCCATTTCTGCACCTGCGTCATGCAGAGCGCTAGCCATTCCCCAAGCAATTGAGCGCTCATTTGCTACGCCCATAACAAGCCCGCGCTTGCCTTTCATTAGATTGTTCATGTTTACTTTTCCTTATATGTCATCCCCTTGATTTGGCGGAGCCGAATTCAACTAAGGGGATCTGGTTATGTCAGCCAGCTAACTGGCTGTCTTTTGGATACCCGCAGTTTTACAAAGCTACGCTTTGCGCGGGTATGACGTAATGGTAGTTACCCCTCATATTTACTCAAAGCCAAGGAGCAGTTAGTACCGCCAAAGCCGAAGCTGTTAGAGATTATTGTCTGATGGTTTACGTTATCTACTCTTTGCTGTGCGATTGGCATACCAACAGCTTTTTCATCAAGTGTCTCAATATTAATGCTAGGAGCGACAAAGTCATTTGCCATCATCAGCAAGCTATAGATTGCCTCCTGCACGCCAGTTCCACCAAGTGAGTGGCCAGTCATGGACTTCGTTGCACTTATATGCGGAGTATCTTGATCTAATGGGTCAAAAACCTCACGGATAGCATCAAGTTCACCAATATCGCCAACAGGCGTTGAAGTTCCGTGCGTGTTAATATAGGTAACATCGCCTTGCACTGTTTCCAGAGCTTTCAGCATTGCGCGCTTACCGCCCTCACCGCTTGGTGCAACCATATCATGACCATCGGAAGTTGCGCCATAACCTGTAACTTCACCATAGATTTTTGCTCCGCGCGCCTTAGCATGCTCTAGTTCCTCAAGAACTAAAATACCGCCACCGCCACTAATGACAAAGCCATCACGGTTAGCGTCATAGGCACGAGCCGCAGTTTCTGGCGCATCATTATATTTGGAGCTCATCGCGCCCATAGCATCAAACAGAACGGACAAAGTCCAGTCTAGCTCTTCACCACCGCCAGCAAACATAACATCTTGCTTGCCCCATTGGATAAGCTCAGTCGCATTACCTATACAATGCGCGGAAGTAGAACAGGCAGATGAAATCGTATAATTAACACCCTTGATCTTGAAATTCGTTGCCGCAGTTGCCGAAGTAGTCGAACACATAGCCTTTGGAACCGCAAAAGGCCCTACTCGCTTCGGGCTTTTTGCGCGGGTGATATCAGCAGCAGCCACTTGTGCGCGGGTTGAAGGCCCACCAGAACCAACAATAATTCCTGTACGCTCATTGGATACAATATCATCACCAAGGCCAGCGTCAGCAATGGCTTGCTCCATAGATAAATGCACATAACCAGCAGCATCACCCATAAAACGCCATAAACGCTTATCAATATGATCTTTTAGCTCAATATCTGGCTTACCATGAACTTGTGAGCGAAAGCCAATCTCAGCATATTCTTCAGAGAATGTAATGCCAGATTTACCAGCCTTAAGGCTTTCTAAAACTTCGTCTTTATTATTTCCGATACAGGAGATAATCCCCATTCCAGTTATGACTACACGGCGCATATTTTCTACTCCTAATTTATGTTATTACTCTTCACTCGAATTATCAAATAATCCAACTTTCAAGCCCTTGGCGCTATATACTTTTTCACCATCAGCATACATTGTGCCATCACCAACGCCAAGAACGAGCTTACCGCTCATCACGCGTTTGATGTCGACTACATATTTAACCAATTTAACATCGGGAGTGATCATCCCAGTAAGCTTAAGCTCACCAAGGCCGAGCGCTCTACCAGAGCCTTCTTCACCTCTCCAACCAAGGTGGAAACCTAGCAACTGCCACAAAGCATCAAGCCCCAAACAGCCAGGCATTACAGGGTCGCCTTTAAAGTGGCACTTGAAAAACCAAAGATCAGGATTGATATCAAATTCAGCTTCGATAACGCCTTTACCATTTGCTCCGCCATCTACGGACACATTGGTAATACGATCAAACATAAGCATCGGAGGTAGTGGTAATTGCGGATTACCCTTACCAAACATAGTGCCTTCACCGCACGTAATTATTTCATCATAAGTGTAGCTAGATTTTTGTGTAAAGCTCATATTCCCTCGCGGCTATTCAATATATTACAAAATGTTACAGTGCAATTTATACGAGGTTATTATGCGCGGGGCAAGGGGGATTTTACTAAAATATCGGGAGAGGCAATATAGAAATTAGCGTGAAAGACTCATACCAAAATCCATACAAACAAATTTATAGCTCTCCGTTATAGCGGACATAGCCAAAGGCTTAGCAATCGCAGGCTCAATCTCAGGGAGCTCACCACCAGATGCAACAGCGATCATACGCCCAGCAGCCTTTGCGCAAGATACAGCCTGATCATATGAGCTATTCAAACCAATGGCACGGAAAAAGCGTAAACACCTAGGATCAAGTTCCCTAACCAGCTCCACTGGAGCATTTACCGGCATATCATTTGCAGCCAGACCAAAACGCCAATCGCTGCCTGCGGGAACTCCTAGACGTATAGCCTCTTGCGTCATACTATAAACTATACGATCAAGGTTTTCAGGTAATTCCGAACCACGGAAGAAATCAGAATTTTCTGCTGCGCCAAGGGCAATGGCTAGCCTTCGCCCTGCAACACCACCCAAAGCAGCTATGCAATCACCAATACTCCAGCCCTGTCTGCCAATTTGATGTTCAATAGAAACATCACATAATTCTTGCGCTGCGATCTCGAACGACATGCATTTCTTCACGCACTCTATGAGTAAACGTAGAGTCTCTGATCGTGGAATCCCCATATCTTCCCAGCCGACTATAACATAATGAAATACAGTTAGAACAAGGTCGTGCAGCTCAAAATCACAATCCAACCATTCCTCAAAGAATACACGAGCAGCCAAGCGCCCACGTTCAGTCTCTTGATCAATAATATGAGCAGGTGGCAACGCATAAGTAGCAATAATGCCTTCAGCTGGATGGCAATGAAGCATAGAAGAAAGCTTTTTAAAGCTGGCCTGCATAGCCTCATCAGAATCATCAAATAGGAAATATGTTTCCACAAGCACACCAGCCATATGCTGTATCACTTTCATGGCATCTATGCCACGCTCATGATCAGCAGCAAGTTGAATCAATGCGGAATAGAAACGGGAACCCATTTCTGGTTTATTAGTTAGTGCAAACATTATGAATCGAAACCTACGTGAAAATTGTGAGGTTGAAAGGAAGGGTGATTTATTACGTAACGGACGCTACGAATATGATTCTAATCAATTTCTTCGTGTTCGTAAACACCCCAAATTGATTTTCTTTTAATCCATCCAGAAAATCCTGATGTAGAAACATTACACCAAGCACCAGAACATTCGTCAATCTTTACCTGAACTTGAGGCTCTAACTCTATGGTAACACGTGTTTTTTCATCATTACCATTGTACGGCTTTTCATAGGCAGATACGGGATCTGAACCTATTATAACGCCAGTTCTTTTTCCTGATAAAAGCGCATGAAAAACCCAGCCTGACTGCCCTTCATGATCAATAATCTTGCGCCAATGATCAAATTCGAGGATAACTTCCACAGGCAATGATTTGCGGTTTAACACCCATTTTATAGGATATTTCTGCCCCGGCCCTGCCCTTACATTAGTTTTACTCTCTGCCAACGATACAAAACGCGGCAACTCTAATCCTGAATTACTGTATATTTCAGGCTTATCGGCAGCATTAGCCAATGCACCAATAGAGCAGAAAACAAGCAGAAGAATGAAAATTTGAAAATTTAAGTATCGCATAGCGCTTATTATATGATAAATAATGCGGCATGTTGCAAGCAAATAAAGTAAAGATTCCAGTTTCAGTTGCGCCAATGATGGATTGGACGGATCGTCATTGCCGATATTTCCACCGCCTCATATCGCCGAATGCGTTGCTATATACCGAAATGGTGACTACTGGCGCGCTTATCCATGGTGATCGCGAGCGATTCTTGAGTTACTCCGAGCCTGAACATCCGCTAGCCTTACAATTGGGTGGATCAAATCCAGTTGACTTGGCAGAGTGCGCTAAAATGGGCGCGGATCATGGTTATGACGAGATCAACCTTAATTGCGGATGCCCATCTGATCGGGTGCAAAAGGGTAAGATAGGCGCAATTATGATGAAAGAGCCTGACGAGGTTGCGCGCTGCGTTGAGGCAATGATTAAGGCGGTTAATATACCTGTGACGGTGAAATGCCGCATTGGCGTTGATGATCATGATAGCTTTGAGTTTTTAAATGGCTTTGTCTCTATCTTAAAAGATGCTGGCTGTGCCAACTTTATGATACATGCGCGTAAATGCTGGCTGCAAGGCTTAAGCCCTAAGGAAAACCGTACCATTCCAGAGGTAAATTATGAACGCGTGGCGGCTATTAAAGCTGCACATCCTGAGCTACACATAGGTGTTAATGGTGATATCAAAACATCAGCGCAAGTAACTGAGCACTTAAAAACCTTCGACAGTGCAATGCTAGGCCGCGAAGCCTATCAAAACCCATATATCTTGGCGGAGCTTGAGAAGACTGTATTTGGAAACGATAATGTTCTAAGCCGCATCGAAGTTGCTCGCTCCATGATTCCATATATTGAGCATCAAATGGTGGATTACGGCACACCAGTAAAATCTATTACCCGTCATATGACTGGCTTATTTCAGGGATTAGCGGGGGCAAAGAAATGGCGACAGCTAATGAGCACCCTACCCCATGAAGATGGCGCAGATGCGCGAGTTGTTGAAGTAGCCTTAGAGAGTGTTGTCAATAATCAATAATTCACGTGCCAATGCAAGAGATAGTCTTGCTGACCTTGGAAACACCTCTTTCTTATTAAGTCTTCCCATATAGCTAACGCCACCTAGACCTAAGCTAAGTTGGTGCACAGCAAGGTTAAATGACTCTAAAGCGTCTAGACCGCTATCTTCTTCATACATATCACTAGCAAACAAAGCAAAAGATTCCGCCCCATCCTCAGGAGAAATTCTTGCTGCTTCCATAAATATGTAGCAAGATAATTTCAAATTATACGTTTCATCAATCATAAAAATACCCAATTCTGTTAAATTGGAAAGCAACATACCCCGTGGCGCTATGAAAATCAATGGAGTGATATAACTTACTTCGGTAAATTACCACCAACGGTGAAACTCTCACCGCAACCACAGCGAGCAGTTTCATTGGGATTGACAAAATCAAAGCGAGCGTTACCCAGCTCATCAGTGATATAATCTATCGTTGTCCCGAACAGCATCCATGAATAGAGCATAGGAACATAGATACTGGCATTATTTTGCTCAAACTTTTCATCTTTAGATATATCATCGCCTGCCTTCACATGCTCAATCTTGTATCTATTGCCTGAACAACCTGTAGCCTTGACGGTTAGGCGCAGCCCTAAAGTTCCTTCTGGGGCTTGATCCATTAGGGTATTTATATGACTAGCAGCAGCTTCTGTTATTTGTATGGGTGATTTCATGGTTACAATCCTATCACATAAACATATTAAGTTGCATCTTAGCAGTTTCGGCCATCATTGAGGGATCCCATTGCGGTTCCCATATGATCTCAACTGTTACGCCGCCCACACCCATTATCGGCAGTATAGCGCCCTGCACCCAGCTCGGCATTTCCTGCGCCACAGGACAAGCAGGCGAAGTTAGTGACATTTTAACTTCAACATCACAGCGACCATCTTCTTCAGGCATAATCTCAATCTTATATATAAGACCAAGCTCATAAATATTTACTGGTATTTCTGGATCATAAATCTCGCGCAGCCCTTTAAGAATTTCAGGCCATAATGCGTGCTCTCGCGGAGCCTCAACGTGCGGAGGCTCTGACAAGTGATCGTAATTTTCGTTTTCTACTTCTTTTTCTTCTGCCATTATCTCTATCCAAACAAATCCTGCACTTTATGCAATGCATTGATGAGAGAGTCAATATCTGAAGTATCGCTATACATTGCTAACGAGGCGCGAATGGTTGAATCTATGCCCATCGCCTCCATAGCGGGCATTGCACAATGATGGCCGCTGCGCACTGCTACGCCGCATTGATCAAGCACCATACCGATATCACTAGGGTGCAATCCATCCATGGAAAAGCTTAATATACCTGCCTTTCGGCTCAAGTCATCAACGCCATACAGGGTTAAGCCTTTAATGGATAAAATTTGCTCAGTTGCGTATTCCAGCAAATTGCGCTCATGTTCTATGATTTTATCCATAGAGTTATCCACAATATAATCCACAGCCGCGCCCAGACCAATTACTTCAACAATCGCAGGAGTTCCAGCCTCGAACTTATACGGAGCTTCACGGTATATAGTGCCCGTTTTAAAGCTAACGCGTTCTATCATATCGCCGCCGCCCTGATATGGAGGCATGGATTGGAGCAGATCATACTTACCGTAGAGCACCCCTATTCCCGTTGGCGCATATAATTTATGGCCAGTGAACACATAGAAATCTGCATCCATTTTGCGCACATCGACCTTACGATGGACAATACCTTGTGAGCCATCAACCAGAATTTTTATAGCTGAATTATATTCTCGCACCATTTCAATGATTTTAGATACAGGGTTAATGGTGCCAAAAGCGTTGGATATTTCAGTGAATGAAACTAGTTTAGTTTTATCGCTTAGAAGGTTTTTGAATGCTTCGAGATCAAGAGTTGTGTCTTTGCGCATTGGCACGACTTTTACAACTATGCCAATCTGCTCGGCCAATATTTGCCATGGAACTATATTTGCGTGATGCTCAAGCTCGGTGATGATAATCTGATCGCCTGCTTTCATAGTGGGACGCGCCCAGCTTTGCGCTACGAGGTTTATGCCCTCGGTAGTATTACGGGTGAATATGATATTTTTTTCTGAACTTGCGCCGATGAAGCTTGCCACTTTCTTGCGAACATCTTCAAAACTCTGCGTTAGGTTTTGGGAAATCTCATAAAGCCCGCGATGGATATTGGAATAGCCCTTTGTCAGCACATCATCCATTGCATCAATAACAGCTTGTGGTTTTTGCGCGCTGGCCGCGCTATCGAGGAAGGCTAGCGTCTTGCTCCCGTGTGCTTTAGTTTGCAACACAGGGAAATCATCGCGCCATGGTGAGTTTAGGTTATAGCTCATATTATTTCAAAGCCGCTTTTAGCCAACCTCCAGCTATATCTTTGATTGAATCACGTATATTTTCATCCATGATTTTATCCATAACTTCATACATAAAAGCCTGCATCAGGAGTTCTCGTGCCTGCGCTTCGCTTAAACCACGGCTACGAAGGTAAAACAAAGGATCTTCGTCAAGCTGACCAATGGTTGAACCATGCGAACATTTAACATCATCGGCGTAAATCTCAAGCTCTGGCTTAGTATCCATTTCGCATTTATCTGAAAGCATCAATGCATTAGATAGTTGGTAACCATCAGTTTGCTGAGCGCATTTATCCACATAGATCTTACCCTGAAAGACACCACGTGCATTATCATCCAACAACGTGCGGTAGAACTGATTAGAGCTGCTATGCGGAGCTAAATGCTCCATCAATATTGTAGTGTCTCCGTGCTGATCACCGCGTAGTAAATTTACTCCATTCAATGAACATTCAATGCCAGATCCATTCAAGAGCGCATGAATATCATGGCGGGTTAGTTTGCCGCCTATATTTAGTGAAAAGCTGTCTAGCTGGGCGTTTTGCTCCATAGTTATATGCACCATATTGGTTTGCACTGCCGCAACGCTATCATTTTGAATACGTATATGATTGAGCTTCGCATTTTTACCAAGCTTAATTTCAGTGCTCATATTCTTCCAATATGAGCCTTCACCCTCATGGCGTTCAATAATGGTGGCCTGCGCGCCATCCTCTAATGTGATCTTTAAGCATGGCTGGTGATGCTGGTTATCTACGCCTGTCCACAAGATTTCCTCAATCTCTCCACAGATTTGCCCACTGTTTTTGTGGATAACTATTTCTTGCGGAGATTCAGGCTGAACATCTTTTAGCTCACCCAAGGCGCGGGAGAGGTTGGTGTATTTCCATTCCTCATCTTTGCGCGTCGGTAATTTGTTTTGCTGTAGGTTTAACATGCCCATTTAAGCTGCCTCACCATTAACGAAATCTGTATAGCCCTTTTCTTCCAGCTCAAGCGCTAGTTCTGCTCCACCAGTTTTTACGATTTTACCATCTGCCAAAATATGCACAAAATCAGGCTTAATATAATCCAGCAAGCGCTGGTAATGGGTAATCACAAGAAATGAGCGTTCAGGAGATCTTAGGTTATTAACCCCATCAGCAACTACTTTAAGCGCGTCTATATCTAGGCCAGAATCAGTTTCATCAAGAACGCAGAATTTTGGTTCTAACATCGACATTTGAAGTACTTCATTACGTTTTTTCTCTCCACCTGAGAATCCAACATTAACCGCGCGTTTCATCATGTCATCTGAAATGCCCAGCTCTTTAGTTTTAGACTTGATGAGCTTGAGTAGACCAAGCGCGTCCAGCTCATCCTGACCACGCTGTTTACGGATAGCATTTATAGAGGTTTTAAGGAACATACTCATATTAACGCCGGGGATTTCCAGCGGGTATTGGAAAGCCAAAAACAAACCAGCAGCAGCGCGCTCTTCTGGCTCAAGATCCAACAAATCCTTACCGTCCAAGGTTATAGAGCCACTTGTTACCTTATAACCATCACGACCAGACAATACATAAGAAAGCGTAGATTTACCCGCTCCATTTGGCCCCATAATCGCGTGAACCTCACCTGACTTTATAGACAGGTTTAGCCCCTTTATTATCTCTTTATCGCCTTCATCAGTTTCAACCGATGCATATAAGTCTTTTATTTCAATCATAGTATCATTTCCTCAAGGTATAAGATGTAATTACTTACGCCTTTTACGCATCTTCTTCTTTGAACTTCTAGCCATTTGATAAGACAACAAGCCCAAAATTACAAGCCCTGCTCTCTTAATTAAATAGCCAAGTGAAAAACCATTTTGTGCATACTCCTCGCTGTTGAAATATAAGAACAGCATAGCAGCCCCGCCAAGCACAAACAGGATACTTAGTAGCTCGATGATTGTACATATAATATATAAAAATGGTTTGCCCTTGATATATAACCCTAGCTCTTGATAAATTCATGCTTAATTAATTAGCTATCAAGGTTTTAACTGACCTAACTCATCTGAGTTCATATCATCTATCAAAAAGTCAGGAAGCAATTTTGCTGCAGCTTTCTTACTTTCCCCACTATCAGGTAGCGTAACAGCTCCGCTCTGTTTACTAACTGAGCTGGTTGCTATAAATGCATATAAAATAGCAAAAGTAATTATCGCGCTTGTAAATAATATAACGGCGTAATGCAAGACAAGCTCTATGGAAAGAGCTTTGCCTTTTATCGTATCGGACATTTGGTAACCTTGCGCCCTATTAGAGAAACAGTAAAGACAGCCCAAGCAACATACCTGCAACACCATCTAGCCAAATCCATTGTCTAACAAAGTCTTTTCTTAATATGGCCTGCATAACACAAGGCTTCACAAGCAAGATCAGCGCCTTTAACAGTGCCATATACCCGATAATCATCAGAATAGTAGATGCTAAACTGCTCCAATCATTGTAAAATACAACGATAAATAGAGATATGGGTAAAACAATAATACCCATAATCAGGCTTAGCGCTTCATTTTCTACAAATAAATCTGCAAAATCCTGCCATGCTTGCTTTGCAAAGAAACAAGAGAAGCCAAGTACTAAATAGAATGTACCAAAGAACAGTAAAAACGGATCAGTGTTTAAAAGATCTATAGTTGAAGATGGTGTCATATTTATTTTCCTCACAATTAAATAACAACAATGATAGTAACATAGTATTTATTAATATTTCACTTCAACCAACACTACCTTCTAAGCTTATACCAATTAATTTTATAGTATAGCCTCCTGTTTATTTACAAATACCTTCATATAAATCTCTCCAATATGGATTATCGCGTTTAATTAAATTAATTTTCCAATCACGATTATATCTTTTCAACCTTTTCTCTCCTCTGATTGCGTTTTCTGCATCATCAAAAATCTCGTAATAAACTAAATCATGTACGCGGTATTTCTTCGTAAACCCCTCAACTATATTATTCTTATGCTCCCAAATTCTTTTCACTAAGTCAGAGGTCATGCCGATATATAATGTGCCATTAAAACCACTAGCAAGGATATAAACATAGAATTTCCTCTGCATATCCCATCCACTCCACTTCTATGTCATCATATGGCTTGTCCGTATGATCCATTTATACACCAGTGCAATATTTTAACGTGGATTATCTGGACAAGCCAGATAATGACGTAGAACTTTAACACTAATTTTTAGTCAGCCCATAACAAATAGGTACACTAAATTTAATTTTGGTAACTGATCTCTCTGTTGACTCACTACCTCCACTTCCTCCAATATTATTGCCAAGAACAGAAATTTTAGCACCGCCTTTTGCCCCCTTTTTTTCTTCAACTGTAACCGCAACATCAAAATCGACACTTTTTACAGCCTCAGAGGGCGGGCGATTAACTCTATATACCTTACCAGCCCCCATAGGATTCACTAAATCACTATGCTCATCTTGCGCTTTTGTTACACCTGCAATAATCTGCACTAATGTTTTTGATATAAATTCATCTAATTCCATCAACCGACACTGCCTTCTAAACTTATACCAATTAATTTTTGGGCTTCGACAGCGAACTCCATGGGCAAATGCTGCATAACCTCGCGGGCAAAGCCATTTACAATAAGGGCTATAGCATCTTCTTCGCTAATTCCGCGTTGACGGCAATAGAATAATTGCTCATCAGAAATCTTACTTGTAGTCGCCTCATGCCCTAGACTTGCCGTCTTATTACGGCTTTCAATGCAGGGAACAGTATGCGCCCCACATTCATCGCCTATCAACAGAGAATCACAAACGGTAAAGTTTTTGGCTCCCTTAGCGCTTGGCATGATCTTAACCTGACCGCGATATGTACTGTTACTTTTGCCCGCACTAACTCCCTTAGAGATAATACGGGAGGTAGTATTTTTACCAATATGGATCATTTTTGTACCAGTATCAGCTTGCTGGCGACCATTTGTAATGGCAACGGAATAGAACTCACCAACTGAATTATCGCCCTGCAAAATGCACGATGGATATTTCCATGTGATAGCCGAGCCAGTTTCAACCTGTGTCCAGCTAATCTTGGAATTACGCCCCTTGCAAAGCCCACGCTTAGTAACGAAATTATAAATCCCGCCCTTGCCAGTTTCAGGATCGCCCGGATACCAGTTTTGCACGGTCGAGTATTTTATCTCCGCATCTTCATGCGCTATCAATTCAACAATCGCAGCGTGGAGCTGATTCTCATCACGCATTGGCGCGGTGCAGCCCTCCAGATATGACACATAAGAGCCTTTATCCGCGATTATAAGCGTGCGTTCAAACTGCCCAGTATTTAGCTCATTTATACGGAAATAAGTGGAAAGCTCCATCGGGCAACGCGTATTTGGCGGGATATAGACAAAGCTGCCGTCAGTGAATACCGCGCTATTCAGGCATGCATGCTTATTATCGGAATGCGGCACGACCGAACCCATATATTTCTTTATAAGCTCAGGGTGGTCTTTAATTGCGTCAGATATTGAACAGAATATAACTCCGTGCTTAGCAAGCTCTGCCTTGAAAGTCGTCGCAACGGACACCGAGTCAAATACCGCGTCAACGGCAATGGGAGTACGGTTTTTTACGCCCGCAAGAATCTCTTGCTCCCTTAATGGAATGCCGAGCTTTTGATATGTTTCAAGAATAGCAGGATCAATATCATCTAAACTATCTGGCATATCTTCCAATGATTTTGGCGCCGCATAGTAATAGGAAGCCTGATAATCAATCGGGGCAATGTCTAGCTTTGCCCATTGAGGTTCAGGCATTTTTAGCCAATGTTTATAAGCCTTTAAGCGCTTTTCCAGCATCCATTCTGGGTCACCCTTTTTCTTAGAGATAAAGCGCACGATATCTTCGGATAAACCCTTAGGGGCTTTATCGCTTTCAATATCAGTAACAAAACCAGCCTCATATACACCAGCCAGTTCTTCTACCTGTTTTACAGTCTCATCAGTCGCTACCATTGTTCCTACTTAGTCTTGTTGAAAACCTCATCTTTTTATACCGTACACCTTACAAATACCAGCCATTTCTAGTCTTCACCACGACAATATATGCTTATTTGACATATTCAGCAGTTGCGGCTATAATTGAGAGCATTACAATAACCTATCAATCAAGGATAAACGCTTATGCCTCCCAAAGATCCAAAAGATATGAATTATGAAGAGTTACAAGCTCACTATAACGAAATATCTCAATATCCAGATTTTGAAGAAACCGTTATTAGAGGCATTCTTGAACAACAATTCCAGATGGTAAACAGCTCAAAC
>DAOWDF010000188.1 GCA_030639165.1 Alphaproteobacteria bacterium | reverse complement strand
TGGCAGAGCAAGTTAAAATCCTTGATCTCACTACGGATGCTCTAATTGCTACGCATAGTCGTGTTCTAGATCTATTCGGACGCGGAAAAATACTGCTTACTGATATTAAGGTGTTGGTTATTGATGAAGCAGACCGCATGCTGGATATGGGCTTTATTCCAGATATTGAAGATATATGCTCTAAGTTGCCGCCAATGCGTCAGACATTACTATTTTCTGCGACTATGGCTCCCGAGATTAAGAAGCTTACAGAGAAGTTTTTGAGCAATCCGCGTGAAGTTGCAGTTTCAAAGCCTGCATCAACAGCAAGCACAGTAGAACAATTTATGGTTAATACTGCTCCAAAACGCAAAGATTATGCAGTTGAAAATATTATTAAGCGCGAGAAGGTACAAACTGCTTTTATATTCTGTAACCGTAAGACTAGCGTGGATTCTTTAAGTAAGTATCTTTATAGCAAGGGACATGATGCGCACGGTTTGCATGGTGATATGTCGCAGCCTGTACGTACTAAGACACTGAAAAAATTTAAGGATGGTGAGATTAAGCTGCTGGTATGTAGTGATGTTGCTGCCCGCGGAATTGATGTACAGTCGGTTTCGCATGTAATCAACTATGATGTGCCGATTAACCCTGATGATTATGTTCACCGTATTGGTAGAACTGGCCGTGCTGGTGAAAAGGGGCGGGCATGGATGCTAGTCACTAAATATGATGAAAAGCAACTTGATGCTATAGTTAAGCGCATAGGTAAGGAAATTGAGGTTGTTGATATTGAGGAAAAGAAGGGAAGCTCATCTAGCTCATCATCTGGCTCTAGTGTTAAGCCAAAGGTTGATCGCCCAGTAAAACCTCAGGTAAATAAACCACAGGCAAATAAGCCCCAAGCTATTAAGAAAAACACAGTGAAAAAGCAAGCTAATAAGCCTACTAATAAGCCCGAGCCAAGTGTTAATGGCTTTGGTGATGAAATACCTTCTTTTTTCAATGTTTGACTTTAGTCAACTTATAGTTTGTTACTATCTTGGGTGTTTACTTGACTTTATTTATTAAAACGCCAAAAATAATTTAGAGTATTTTATAACATTGATTTATTTCATTATGCGCAAATTCAAAATATCATTTTCATTAGTAATTATGGCTTCTTTTTTGGCTGTAGTTAGTAGCGCGCAAAGTTCTGTGGCGCAGACAGGTAATGGAGATCCCGTTGATTTGCAGGCTGATCAGCTAGTTCATGATGAGAGTGGCCAAATAATCACTGCATCTGGTGATGTGGTTCTAATGCAAGCAGGACGCAAGGTAAGCGCAGATAAAATTACATATAATTTACGTGAGGATAAAGTTGTTGCCATCGGCAATGTCGAGTTTACCGATGCTAATGGTGATAAACATTATGCTGAGCAGGCTGATTTTAATAATGCCCTTAAGGATGGTTTTGTAGAGGGCTTGCAAACATTTTTAACTGATGGTTCAAGCTTCAGAGCCGCAAGTGGTCTGCATTCTAATGGTAATAAAACAACCATGACGGATGCATTTTATACTGCGTGTGAGACATGTAAGGATAATCCTGATAAATCTCCGCTATGGCAGATACGTGCTTCAGAAGTAGAGCATGATAAAGAAAATCAGAGTATAAGCTATCGTAATGCCCGTTTTGAAATTAAGGGCGTGCCTGTTGCTTATACTCCATATTTTTCTCATCCAGATGGTAGTGTTAAACGTAAGAATGGTTTTTTAACGCCACATGCTGGGTATAAAAGTGAGTTGGGGGCATTTATTCGTAGTAGCTATTACCATGATATTGCTCCCGATAAGGATATGACCATAGGATTTATGGCTATGAGTGATGAAGCACCTCTTGTTTTAGCACAGTGGAGGCAGCGTTGGGATGATGCCTCTTTGATCATAGACGGCAGCACCACTTATTCAAAGCTTACGGATGATATAAATGGGCAGGAAATTGAGAAGAAAGAAGAGTTCAGGGGTAACATATCTGTAGATGGTAAATGGGATATTAATGATAAATGGCGCAGTGGCCTGAAAATAGACGCGTCTTCTGATGATCAATATTTACGTCAGTATGACTTTGAGGATGAGGATGTACTGCGTAATGAAGTTTATCTGGAGCGCTTTTCTGGGCGTAATTATGCTGATGCAAGGTTGATTGCTTTTCAAGATTTGAGGATTGATGAAAATGAAGAAGATCAGCCTTTTATTCTGCCTGAGATTAATGCTGGTTTCATAGGTGATCCCAATAGTATGCCGATTACTGGTGGACGTTGGAGCTTTGATACATCATTTCTTACATTACTACGTGATGATGATGAGCAAGATATGAACCGTATAAATGCCGCGCTTGGCTGGCAAAAACGTCTAGTATCTGGTTATGGTTTGGTTTCAGTTCTTGATGCTAATCTGCAAAGCGCATTATATAACGTCAATGATCGTACAGGGTCTAATATAAGTAATAATATTAAGGGTAACTCTAATGAGACTAGATCTTTTGGCTATATTAGCGCTCTTACTAGCTATCCATTAGCAAAGGAATTTCAAGCTTCACAAGTGGTAATTGAGCCGATTGTCTCTATTGTTGCTGCTCCAAATATAAGTGAAGATGATAACATCCCGAATGAGGATAGTCTTGATGTTCAGCTGGGCATTAATAATATCTTCGAGCAAAACAGGTTTCCTGGTAGTGATGGTGTTGAGGATAGCTCTCACGCTACATATGGTGTGAAAACAGGAGTTTACGGTAATGACGGCAGTTATGGCGAGATATTTATTGGGCAGAGCTATCGTTTTAGTGATGATGATAATCCTTTTGCTCTAGGTTCTGGATTGGATGATCAGGATTCAGATGTGGTCGGGAAAATTTCTGCTGGATATGATAGCAATTATAAGTTTGATTATCGTTTTCAATTAGATAATCACAATCTTTCTTCGCAGCGCCATGAAGTTGATATAAAGGTTAATTTAGGTGATTTTGATTTCTCAACACAATATCTTTTTGCTAAGGCCTTGGATAATGCAGATATAGATGAAACCCGTGAGCAAGTTAGCAATGCGGCTTCGTACTACCTCAATGATAATTGGCGTATTTATGGATCTGCGCGGCATGATTTAGGTGTTGACCCCGGCTTGCGTAAGGCAGGGTTTGGTGTAGATTATATCGGGCAGTGTGTTTCTTTATCCATGATCGGTGAGCGTAACCTTACCGATAAATCATCTGGTGATAGTGGCACCGAAATTATGTTCCGCATAGGTTTTAAAAATCTAGGTGAATTTGAAACCACAAGCCTTACAATAGGTGGTGATGATGAGGAATAATATTTATTTTATTCTTTATTAGGTTTATAATCTGAGTAGTTTTTTGTCAAAATTTAGGAATTTCATTTGGGTATTATCATAGATTCTA
>DAOWDF010000189.1 GCA_030639165.1 Alphaproteobacteria bacterium | reverse complement strand
TATACCAGCTCCATAAACAGGAGCAGTCTTACCTTTATCCTGCAACATAGACTCTGCGACAAAACGCAAACCACTAACATTTATGCACGATGAAGAGCAGAAACCCTCAATTAGATCAGATGGATCAACTCCCTGAGCAATATCGTAATACTCGCATATCGCAGCATAAACACCCACAGCGCTTTTATATCTATCAAATAATTTATAAAGCTGGCTGCGCTCCTTACATATATCACCAATAAGGCGGGTAAACCTATCCTCATCCATATTGCTTGCAAGCACATGCAAGGCATCACTAATCGGAGAGCCTGCGCTACCATCCTCCTGCGCTAAATCAAGAACATGACTTTGCGCTTGGCGCATAATATTCGCCGCCATTGCATCATCAAGCAGCGTAAAATTCGGCGGTAAATCAGCCTCCAGAGGAAACCTACCCAGCACTGATTGGCAAAATGAATGTATAGTCATAATTTGCAAGCCACCAGCACAATCAATAACGTCAGCAAACAGCCTCTGCGCGGTATCCAGCTGCTCTTGTGATGGTGTACCACCAAGCAACTTACAAAGCGTTCCCTGTAGCTCTACAAGCTCCATAACCGCCCACTTACCTAAAGTATCATTAATCCGCACTGACATCTCATTTGCGCCAGCCTTGGTAAATGTAATACATAAAATGCGATTAGGCGGAGTTGCGCTCTGCCCATCACTACGCGGCAATAGAAGGCGTAAAACCCTATCTGTTAAAACCTTGGTCTTACCAGTTCCAGCCGAAGCCCCTACCCATATAGACTCCATAGGATTTGACGCAGCGCCTTGGCGCATATTTGGGTCAAGTTCTTCCGCTCCTTCCCTTTTAACAGCTTCCATCTACGCCACCTCCCCTTGATCTGAATCATCCAGCGCGGCCCACTCTTTCTGGCGTGAAACATGCTCATAATCATTGAAACGCGGCGCATTACCCATATCAGGAATCGCATAAAATGGAGTATCCAACTCTCTAAAAACAGATATCAAGCTCTTAAGCCCATCAAGCACCGCATCTATCGTTTCATCCAAATCACCACTAATTTCTACGGTGTCACTCGATTTAGTTGTACCACTCAGCTTCCAATAACCAAGATATACAGCCTCTCCCTTTGGAACAGACTTACTTTGCTGCTCTTCCTTTGACTGATGCTTAAAACCACGCCCACTAAAACCACCTTGCGATAATATAAAAGCCTCCAACGGTAATTGCGGCAAGTCACCATTTTTAAATGCTTTTTTCGGAAAATTACCACCTGTCTTATAATCAATAATTCCGTAACCACCCTGCATACGATCAATTCTATCCGCCGCTCCATATAGATTAAAAGGAGCGCCATCTATATCAACATCTATATTGCCCTTAATCTCGCCTTCTAGGAATTTAGCGGCCTCGCGCCAATTTTCTTCATGGCGAACAAACCAAGCAGCAATCTTAAGGAAACCTGGCCACCAAAATCGCATAAGCTCAGGAGTTTCAAGCTTTTCATCCAAAACATTACGCGCTATTTCAATTAATTTATCTTCAGCATCCTCTGGTAATTCCAACGGATATTCCCGCACAAAGCGATCTAATATCTCATGCAATATAATTCCGCGTAATGCTGCATCATTATCTTGTATCAACGGCTTCATCTTACGCAAGCGCAACACATAATGCATATATATCGCGTAAGGATTACTCATCCATACATCAATTTTGGTAACTGATGCCCCATTAGGACGCGTGGAAATAGGAGGTCTAGGGGCTGGCCGCTCATACGGGATCACGCAATCATTCCTATCAATAGCCCTCGACCACTCCATATATGGTAATGCATATGGAGCTAACGATAAATCAGAAAGTTTCTTACCACAAGCTCGCAATACACTGTCCAAACGACTTAACCAACGCGCGGGAACGGTTGGGCTGCCATCAATCTTTTGCGATCTAGTCATTACAACATTATTGCAGCAAAAACCCTGCACAAAATCATGCGCAGCAATCCCTACGGCTTGATCACTTGAGGGAAGACCAAACTCTGCGCGCATGGGGCGTGACATCCATGGATCATGACCAGAGTCAGGCGGCCATACTCCCTCATTCAGCCCGCCCAATATAACAAGATCAGCATCACTCAAACGCGCCTCGAACTGCCCAAGAATTAAAAGCCGTGGATGCACGCCATAAGCCGATCGTACAGAAACATCTGCCATTAATGCCCCCAATATCTGCGTATATTCACTAAATAACACTTCATCAATAAGGCTAGCATGCTCCAGAATACTAGTCAGAAATATTGCCGCAGTCTCACCAGTATCGCCGCGCCATAATACCTCGCTACCGGCTTTATCTGTAGTCGCAGCCAAACCCTCGATCACCCTAACATGCGCCTTCAGAATTTCAGAAAAATTAGATGGCTCACTCTGACGTGCATAATATAAGACAGGTTTTAGCGCAGCATAAAAACTATCCATAAATTCTAATAGCTCTAAGCATTCTTCATTTTTGGCGATTTCTGCGCGCAGCATTTCATAAGAAGAGAATAAATAGTCCTGCCGTAAAAACCGTGTCTCCAAAAGTGCTAACATCTTTGAGTAATGCGCATCATCCTGCCCAAAACGACAGTAAGAAATTTTGAGCAGCGACAGCAAACTAATAACATCAAAACCACTACTAGCAACATTCATACTTAATGTTATAAATTTACCAAGCCTGCTTTCTACCAGATTATTACCAGCAGAATCATCAACTTCTATATTCCAGCGCCTGCATAATGCACTTACCCTGCGCGCCAATTTACGGTCAGGCGTTACCAGCGCTGTAATACTAGTTTTTTGCTGCAACGATTCCCGCATCATAAGGGCAATAATAGCCGCTTCTTCCTGCTGAGTTGAACAGGAAAAATATTGCAAATTTTTCAACATGGGCTCAATGTCATATGCCTTAGGAAAGTCCTTCCACCTGGCCGTAACCTGCGCAGGAGCCATCATCTCACGCGCCAAAACATTACGATCAACAGCGAGGTTAGCAACATCTAGCTCCTCAACATCCTCGCGCTGCGCCCCGATATGGCCTAGCAAAATCTTAAAACCATGCTGTGGGTGAGTATCGCCAATATAACCCCACTCCTCCTCATCCATAACCATATCCAGCCCCGGTAGGATAACCTCTCCCTTAGGCATAGACGATATAACCTTAAGCAAGCGCCCCGCTGCGGGGATAGAACCAGTTGAACCCGCCGCGATCACACGGCACTCAGGTGGGCTTTCCTGCCAATGATCCGCCAAAGCATGTAATAATAAATTCCTGCGCTCCGCAACATCAATTAGCCCATGCTCCTGCAATATTAGCGGCCAATTCTCACTTATAATCTTCAGGAAGTTTAGAGTTATTTGCCAGTGTGCGGCAAATTCCTCTGGCACAATTTTATGTAGATCGGCAAATTCCAGCCCCTCCACCACCACCTGATCTATAAAACTCGATAGCGCCTGCGCCAAAGCCAGCGCATGATCATG
>DAOWDF010000021.1 GCA_030639165.1 Alphaproteobacteria bacterium | reverse complement strand
CGCTTAAAAAATTGTCCGTTAAACTGTTGCCAGATCAATATTTTCGGGTACTTAAAAATATACAAAAAATAATGTCATTATATATCAAGACAATACATAAAAAACTCGACTCCGCCCTCGGCACCATTCCCTTCTTATATAACAGTCATATGAATAATACAGCCCCATCATTAAGTAATTTTTAAACCTCCTGATCTATTATAGTTATTCCGCGCATTGCGCAGCATCAATTTAATCAGGAGAGAATGATGGAATTTATTATTATAGGCATTATTGGTTTTGTAACCATATCAATTATAACGGCCCTATTTTTAAGGCGCGTAGTTGAGACCAATGAAGTTCATATTGTTCAGTCCACAAAAAACACTAAATCATATGGTAAAGATACCGTAAACGGAAACACTTATTATGACTGGCCACATTGGTTCCCCGTTGTCGGAGTAACAAGAATTGTAATGCCAGTATCCGTATTTGATTTAAGACTAGAAGGGTATGAAGCTTATGATGTTGGGCGCGTACCTTTCGTAGTTGATATTGTCGCCTTCTTCCGCATCGACGATAGTAATATGGCGGCTCAGCGCGTAGAAAATTTCCGTGAGTTACAAAGCCAGCTTTTAGCAATTATTCAAGGTGCTGTTCGTACAATCCTTGCCTCTCATGATATCGACAAAATCATGTTGGAACGTAGTATTTACGGTGAACAATTCACACTTGCAGTAGCTGAACAGCTTAAAAGCTGGGGCGTTGTGCCGGTTAAAAATATCGAGCTTATGGATATACGTGACGCCGAAGGCAATAATGTTGTTCATAATATAATGGAGAAGAAGAAGTCTCTGATTGAGATGGAATCTCGTATTGAAGTTGCAAATAATATGAAACGTGCGCAAATCGCAGAAATCGAGGCAGAACGTGAAAGAGATGTAGAAGATCAGATAGCTCAAAAAGTAATTGGTGAAACCACTGCTGAAAAAATAAAGGCTGTTGGTATAGCGAATGAGCAAGCATCTCAGGACATCAAAGCACAGAAAAAAATTACCAAAGAAAGAGAAATGGCCGTTCTTCAGGTGGAGCAAGTTCGTCAGGCAGATATCACTAGGGAAGCAAATGTTGTTAAGGCTGATGAAGATAAACAAACGACTATTATTATTGCAGAAGGTAAATTAGAAGAAACCAAGAAGGAATCTGAAGGTATTACCATTGAAGGTAACGCGCGCGCTGAAGCAGAAAAAATGATGCAACTAGCCCCTGTTAAAGCACAGATCGTTCTTGCTGAGGAAATTGGCCAGAATGAGGGATATCAGAATTATTTGATAGCTATTGAAAATGTTTCTGCTAATGAAAATGTTGGTATTGAGCAGGCTAAAGCCCTAACGTCTGCGGATGTTAAGATCATTGCCAATACTGGCAACCCTGTTGATGGCGTAACTAATGTTATGGAGTTATTTACCTCCAAGGGCGGCACAAATGTAAGTGCTATGCTTGAAGGCCTTGCGCAATCAGACAAGGGCAAGCAACTATTAGATAAGTTCGGCATATCTCAAGATAAGAATGAAGCCGAAGGCTAAGCCCAATTAAATTAGACTATAGTCACATAAATTTAAAACTTCCCTCCCTTAATTAGGAGGGGAGTTTTTTTATATTAGCTATATCTTCGCACCAATGTACCGATGCTCAACCCCTGCACTATTATCGAGAACATAACGATACAATAAGTTACAAGCAGGATAAAATCTCTCACTTCACTAGCGGGTAGCGATAGAGCCAGCGCAACCGAGATACCGCCGCGCAATCCGCCCCAAGTCAGTATATTCACCGCGCCGGGGCTAAAGCTCCTAAAATTTTTCAATATAGTTACCGGCAATATCACCGACAAATAACGTATGCTCAATAAGATTGGGATCATCAACAATCCAGCATTTAGCGCAGTTTGATTAAACTCTATGATAAGCAAGCTAAAGCCGAGTAGAAGGAATAAAATTGCGTTCAAAAACTCGTCAATAAGCTCCCAGAAATTATCCAGATTTTCCTTTGTATGATCCGACATAGCTTTGCTACGCCCGACATTCCCAACGATCAACCCCGCCACCACCATAGCAATAGGGCCAGAAGTATGAAGCAAACTTGCAAGCTCATACCCGCCCATAACCAAGGCCAGAGTTAGAAAAATCTCTACCTGATAATTATCAACGCTGCGCAGCATCACAAAAGCAATATAGCCAAGCACTCCCCCGAGAACCGCGCCGCCAATAGCTTCCTCAACGAAAAGTAGCGCTATATGAGACGCGCTGACCTCACCATGCGCGGCAATACCTAGCAACGCCAAGAATATAACAACAGCCACCCCATCATTAAATAGAGACTCCCCCACTACCTTGGTTTCCAGCGTTTTTGGCACTCCCGCTTTCTTAAGAATAGCCATAACCGCAATCGGATCGGTGGGCGAGATTAACGCTCCAAATAACAGCGCATGAATAAATGAAATATTAAAACCCAGAGCAGGAAAAAGGTGATAAACAACAACTCCAACAAGAGCCGTAGATAAAACAGTCCCAACCAAAGCCATAAATGAAATTATATATTTCTGATTACGCAGCGTCTTCCAATCAACGTGCAGCGCGCCCGCGAACAGTAAAAAGCTCAACATGCCATGTAAAAGAGCTTCGGAGAAATCAATCCCGCTCATAATCTCATGCACTTGCGGCAATATATCAATGCCAAAAAGCGGCGTCACCATGATTAGCGATGACACAACCAGCGCCATAACCATTATGCCGATAGTGGTCGGCAGCTTTATAAATCGGTAATTAATGTAGGAAAATATCGCGCAAAAAGTAACCAGTATGCTGGTGATGGTAATAATGCTCATTGATATTCTCTCCTAAAATATACAGGCGTACAACGACCCTATATTGAGGTATATATCATGAAATAACAAGGCCATTGCTCATTTATGCATTTAATTGACATACACACACCACCATGCAATTATCCGACGCTAATAATGCCTAAGACATCGCAGGTTTTCAACTTAAATGGCTACTAACAACAACACACACAGCAAACCAAACTACGTCCCGCATATTGACGGCTTGCGCGGCATATCCGTTCTCATCATATTGCTGTTCCACCTTGATTTCCCTTATATAAGCGGTGGCTTTGTCGGGGTAGATATATTCTTTGTTATCTCAGGTTTTCTAATCACTGGCATCATCGTAAGAGAAGTTAAAGCAGGTACATTTTCATTCCTTAATTTCTACGCCCGCAGAATTAAGCGCATATTCCCTGCTCTATTTGTCATGCTATTTTTCTCCGCCCTTTTTGCGCTTCTATTTTTAGGGATGGAGGAATTTAACGCCCATTTCAAAGCCATAAGAATGGCCAGCGCCCAAAT
>DAOWDF010000077.1 GCA_030639165.1 Alphaproteobacteria bacterium | reverse complement strand
TGCGCGAGGCAACCGCGGCATCTAAAATATCATCTGCGCTTAGCTCCTCATCGTCTTCTTTGCTATCAACCATCAGCACTTCTTTTAACTGCCGCGCGGTTGATCCTGTCTGTGATGAATGCGCTTCATCTGCGATAATGGCGTAGCTCCGCTCCTTTAAACTGGTGCTATTTTCTATGGCTTTTAGCACGTAAGGAAAGGTTTGAATGGTGACAATAATAATGGGTTGAGAGTTTTCTAACGCTGCGGCGAGCTTTTCTGACTTAGAACCCTCCCCAACATTTCTGTTAATGCGCCCTACTGCGCCGTCAACATGCTCAAATTGATAGATAGTATCTTGCAATTGATCATCTAAAACTGTTCTGTCGGTTACGATAATCACAGAATGAAATTGTTTATCGCCCTTATCATCATAAAGCGATGATAGCTGATGCGCTACCCATGCGATTGAGTTTGATTTGCCAGACCCCGCGCTATGCTGGATAAGGTATTTCTGCCCTGCCCCCTCTTCTCGCGCAGAAGATATAAGTTTTCTTACAACGTCCCATTGATGGTAACGCGGGAAAATCATGGTTTCTTTTTTATATTTGCGCCCTTCCCAAGTCTCTTTTTCTTCGATCTGTAAATGCACAAAACGCGCGAGGATATTTAGGATATTATCGGGCAGTAAAACCTCATTCCAAAGATAATCAGTGGCATATTGGTTTATTTCTTCTGGCGTATCATTGCCTGCCCCGCCCTCTTTTGTGCCTTTGTTAAAGGGCAAAAAATACGTATCACCGCCCGCAAGCTTTGTTGCCATGTGGACTTCATATTGACTAACCGCGAAATGCACCAGCGCGCCGCGTTTGAATGTCAGTAGTGGTTCAGGTTTTTTGGTGGCTGGATCAACGGCAAAGCGCGTGGTTTTATATTGCTTAATCGCATTTTCAACGGATTGCTTGAACTCTGATTTTAATTCCATTGTGACAATGGGAATGCCGTTGACGAATAGCACAATATCAATGCGCCAAGCCTTGGCCTTTGTGCCTGTTTCTGCCAAATGTTCTTCGCTTGCCCACGGGCTGTAAACCAGTTCAGGGACAACGCGTAAGATATTTTTCTTATAGCGCGCGATTGTATCAGGGTTTAGAGCATGTTCTGGTTTGAACTGCACAAGGTTAAAGCGAGTACCGCGATCACGAATAGCATGGCGCAAAACGCCGAGCGTTCCAAAGGTGCGCATTTCTTTATTTGCTGCATTGGGATCAATTTTGTTAAGCTGCGCCGCTACGCGCTCCACAAATTTAGCGTCAGCATTATTGGGGTAGAGCTTGCAGAATTTCTGCCACTCTTCGCCCTGCGTATCTTTAACAAAGCCGAGCAAATCTTCCTCATACAGCGCAAGTTCACGGTTATATTTTGAGGCATCACCAAGCAACCAGCCATTTTTCTGCAATTGTGCAATCATATCATTTTGAAATGTTAATTCATTGGCTTTCCCGCCCCCTAATATACTCATGCGGCTTGTTCCTTACTCTCAATAGTTTGTTTGGGTGCTTGCCAGTCCCGCACATCAATTTTGCCCATGACGGCGGCAGATATAAGCGCTGTGCGGCGTTCTTTTAGAAGTTCGATTGTATTGATAGCATTTTCTGTGAGCTTTGAAAAAATGGAAGTTTTATAATCTAGGTACTCTGATATTTGCTTTTGTTCTTCTAATGGTGGCAAAGAAACGGCTAATTTTTTGAGTAAGTCTTGGCTTAAAGAAGCTCTTGTTACCAAGTTCATTTCTTTAATAAAGAACGCCCTAAGAGAAATATTTCTAAAATAATATTTAGAAAAAGAAGAATACAATATATTCTTTTTAGGTCTGAATCTTATAAGAAACCCTGCAAATGAAGCATCAGTAACTGTTCTTAGGCATGTAGATGATAAGCCTATTTCCTCTATAGTCTCAGATGTTCTTGTAAATATAATATCACCAGAAAGTACAGAATATGTTTTTCTATCTGCTTCACTAGACTGTACTAATCCTTCTACAGATTGTGGTAATTCTTCATTTTTATAAGCATCACCATAACTAACAAAGGGATAACCAGAACCAAAAGATTCAGCACCTATATTAATTCCATTTTGACATAACCCTATATAACGAAGTTTTTTAACATCCCAATGCTCTGGAATATCGCCGAGCCATTCTACGCCGCTATCTTTCATGGGGGCGGAGGGGTTTAGGCCTTTGGTGACGGCATGGCTGATCACCGCCTGACGCTTTTCTTTTAATAATTTTATCAAAAGCCGCTGCTTCTCAATCAACCCATCAATTTTAGCTGTTTCATGATCTAGGAAGTTCAGAATGGACAGTTGTTCTTTCATTGAAGGAATGGGAACACATGCTCCCTTAATATCATCCCACCCAATAGCGGCTCTATGTGCCAATATGCCATTGCCAAATGTAGCTAAATATCTTTGAAAAGGCTTGTTCTCGAAAACCCTAAGTGCAAACCTCTGGTGCATCACATCTTCATTAATATTCAAAACAATATACACGGGGCTACAAACACCATCATAATTAGACATTCCATATGAACCAATGGCATAGTTCATACTATTAATGACCAAGTTGCCTTTTTTAACAATCTTGCATTTACTAAGATCATCTGGCTTTTTATTACCAACATCACCCTTGTCTTCATACCTAATTACACCGACATTTGCCATCACAGAGAGATAACGCTGATCTTGCGCATTTTCATTTTTATCAGTTCTATTTTCAACACTTGACCGACAAGGTAAAGCGTTCCAATGTGCAGGGATCGTCCCCAACCATTCAACGCCAGAATCCTTATACTCACTATATGCTTGATACTTACCCGCCATTATGAATGCACCTCACGCAATAAATCCATAATTTCACCGCTGACCTTATCCAAATCGGCATCAATATCGGCTAAATCTCTTGGTGGTTGATAGACGTAGAAATGACGGTTGAAGGGTATTTCATAGCCTACTATACCAATCTCGCCATCTTGAGCATCTTTCTTGCCCGCATCTATCCATGCATCGGGGACATGGGGCAGGACTTCTTTTGCGAAATAGGCTTCGTTAATATCATTTACGCACTTGCTCGGGTCTAAATTCACATTCTCATTATCGCGTAAATCACCATCGGGTTTATATTCAACCACCTGCCCATTAACATCGAACAAGCCATATACGGGGTTTGCTTTGCCCTTATGGATTTTCTTGATAACTTTGATCGCATCTTGGTTTTTCCAGCTTACAGCCGCCGTAATTTGTTTTTTCTCTTTCGGATCAAGCTTCACGCCAGCCGCCTTTAACGCATCATCATAGGCGTTCATATCATCATGCTGATCCGCGCCGATGGGTTTTTGTAAGTTTTGCGCCTTTAACATCATTTGTTTTTGCGCATCCCATATTTTGGGGGTTAGAGCATCTTTGATATGTTTTTCTTTTAGCTCACTGAAGCTAGCCTTTATATGTTTGCGGATATCTTGTTCATGCCCTGCCCAGTCCTCGCCATATTCGCTGTAAATCCATTTCATCACGGCGTTTAATGGTTTTTGCGCAAAGCGTAGCTCGGCAATGCGCTCATCACTGAATTGATATGACTCGCGTAATGGACGTTCAATCGTAATGCGGCGGTATCCGAACTCATGGCTATCAAATATTTTGCTAGCAAATGTCTTGGTCTCTTCGGTCTTTGGGTTTTCTGATTGTCTGCCGCGGTTGCTTTTGGCTTCTTCAGGTTTGTTAAGGATTTGCACATCTGTTGCTTCAAAATTACCAAAGCTGCGCGTTACTGTG
>DAOWDF010000080.1 GCA_030639165.1 Alphaproteobacteria bacterium | reverse complement strand
TTAAAAGGAAGAAGTAAAATGAAACACGGAATTAAACAACGTAAATTAGGTAGAACAACTAGCCACCGTAAAGCTATGATGGCAAATATGGCTGCATCTCTTGTTAAGCATGAGCAAATTGTAACTACTTTGCCAAAAGCAAAAGATCTTCGTCCTTATTTAGAAAAAATTATAACAATGGGTAAAGAAGCTGCCGCTAACCCTGATAGATATGTTGCAAAGCGTCGCCAAGCTATCTCAAGAATGCGTGATGAAACTCAAGTTAAGAAAATTTTTGACGTATTGGCAGAGCGCTATGCAGATCGCCCAGGTGGTTATATTCGCGTTCTTAAAGCAGGCTTCCGCTATGGTGATTCTGCGCCAATGGCTGTGATTGAACTTGTTGATCGTGATGTAGAAGCTAAGGGCAAAGACTCTGGTCCTGTGCAATTCACTGATGAATATGCAGATGAAGCAGAGCAGGCAGTTGCCGCTGGTTAATAGCTGCCTACATTCAAGTACGGACGTTGTCAAATTTTGGCTCACGTACTAAAATGTACGCTACGCCTTATTTTCCTAGCCGTACATAAATATAGTTTGCTATAGAAATGCTCAACAGCTCCGATTTTGGAGCTGTTTTTTTTTAGGTATATTGCCTGTTAATTTACTTCAAATGGGGTGGGGGTGTGTGACTTTGATACTGGAATGCGATCACCATTTTCGGTTATATAATACGCTGCATTTATATGTGCATGTCCTTGTGTATTTGTTGTGCGTGATATTGCTTCAATTACAGCTATAGTCTCGGCGCTTATTTCTTCCATTTCAATGTTATACTTATTCTTACCCGTATTATCGGAATGGGTGCGTGTAATTACAGCATTTTGCATAGCCTCTATATACCAGCCATAATCATCGGGAGGTATGCCCGCATTTACAGCTTCGCTTAGACCAAAATTATCTGGCCACTCTCTTGATAGGCGTTTTTTTTCAGCCGATAAATAATTGAAAAAATCTGCGCAGCGCGCTGTGCCTGGCTTTATACAAACTATATAACTCAATTTAAACCATCTTTTGTTATTTAGATAATATTACATCAGATGGTAGATTATGTCAATTAACGGAGATGTTATCAATTAGTCGAGTTTTTCCAAGCCACGCCGCAACTAGTATTCTGCCCCAACGCTCCTCGATATAATCCATTTTCTTAAATCCAGCATCGAGTATTGTTTCTTTAGCGGAGTTAATATTTTTATCCTGCGCGCACTTCCTAACTATAACATTCAGTTTACGCGCAATTTTTAGCTCGTCCGCTGATAAATATGCATTGCGTGATGATAGGGCAAGGCCATGCTCATCGCGCAGAATTGGCGCTCCAATAATTTCTACTGGCATATTATAGGTCTTAACCATCTCGGTTAGGACTTGAAGCTGTTGATAGTCCTTTTCTCCGAACACTGCTATATCAGGCTTAACCGCATCAAACAGGCGCGCAACCACATTTACTACACCATCAAAATGAGTAGGGCGGAAAGTTGCCTCTAACCCTTGCGCCGCCGATCCCGCCTTAATATCACTGTCAAAACCATCATGGTATAAAACTTCAGCTGTAGGTGAAAATAATATATCAGCGCCCGCAGACTCTAGCATAGCAGCGTCGCCTTTCTCGTCACGCGGGTAGCTGTCAAAATCTTCATTAGGGGCAAATTGAGTAGGGTTAACAAAAACGCTAGCTACAACAAAATCAGAGTTTTCACGCGCCAGTTTTACAAGTGATAAATGCCCCGCATGCAGAGCGCCCATAGTAGGCACAAATCCAATTTTATCATTATGATTTATTGCAGATTGAAGCTCTGCCTTAGTACGTATAATCTTCATTTGGAAAAGTCCTTGATTTTACTTCCTTTGAGTAATTAGCCGCGGCTTTATCAATCTCTGTGGCTAGGTTGGCGTATTTCTTTACAAATTTAGGTGTATGATCGCTTAGCAGGCCAAGCATATCATCAGTCACTAATATCTGCCCATCACAATCCGCAGAAGCGCCTATACCGATAGTCGGAATATTAATTGCTTTGCTAAGGTCGCGAGCAACATTCTCAATCGTGCCCTCAATAACAACGCTAAAAGCTCCAGCGTTTTCCACCGCTTTTGCATCTGAAATTAGCTTTGATATACTGGCATCATCACGCCCTTTAACTTTGTACCCACCCTCAATTACTACCGATTGTGGCTGCAGCCCTATATGCGCCATTACGGGAATATAGCGTTCAACTATATAGGCAATAGTTTCTGACATATCGGCTCCGCCCTCAAGTTTAACCGCATGACATGATGTTTCATCTATAATGCGCTTGGCGTTCTTATATGCTTCTTCTTTGGAGCGTTCATAGCTTCCGTAGGGCATATCAACCACTATGCAGGCATTATTGGTGGAGCGCGTCACCGCTAGCCCGTGATTAATCATCATATCCATGCTAACACCTAGCGTGTTTTCCATGCCGTAAAGCACCATGCCAAGTGAATCGCCGACCAGTAATATATCGCAATGCTTATCAAGTATCTTTGCAATAGGGGAGGTATAAGCAGTTAAGCAAACTAGCGGCTGGCTCGCATTTTTCTGCGCCTTAATATGAGATATAATTTTGTTCATTTTACTAATCTATATAATTATTTGTCCTATATAAACAAAAAAGACGATGAATTTCTTCAATCGTCTTTTCATCCCCCAAACTCAAAGGCTTTTAAAGCCCTTATGTTTTATTAAAACTCGTACATTGCTTCATAATCGGCACTTTCTTGATTCATGCCTGCTATAAATTTTTGTATTTTACTAACTCTAGGTCTTCTTGCAGGCTTAGTCGGAGCATCCATTGCACCTTCAGCAGCATTTGCGAATTCGTTTTTCATTATGCAGGCTCCTGCTCTGGATGATTGTCAAATGCCTTTTGAAAGAATCCGCCGACATTATTGAAAAGACCATTTATATACTCAACCCATATCAAGTCATCTATGCCTTGTTCTTTTTGGTTTAGCTTGCCTTCAAGTTTAAGTGCATCTTGCCTCAAGATATTAGAATCCTTAATTCCTGACCCACCAGATTGTATTCCTTCGGTACTATAACTAGGCATCTTGCTAACCCTTTCTAATTGATATAGTCACATCATATAGGAAATAAGGCTATTTGTCAAGAAAATGGGGGTTAACCCCCTTGTTTAATATAGTTTTTCAAGCCATTATGCGTGGCATAATACATTAAAGATACGGGTTGTTAAGTTATGAAAGATCAAATGAAAGATATAGTTGCACTATGTAAGCGCAGAGGGTTTATATTTGCTGCATCAGATATATATGGAGGAATCAATGGGTTTTGGGACTATGGTCCATTAGGGGTAGAGCTAAAGAATAACCTTAGAGATCGCTGGTGGCATGATATGGTTATCGCTCCACCAATTGGTCCTGACGGCACGCCCATTAGCATTGTCGGCGTTGATAGCTCAATCATTCAAAACCCTAACTGCTGGGAAGCTTCTGGACATGTTGGCGGTTTTAACGACCCGATGGTTGATTGCCGCGAATCGAAGAAACGCTACAGAGCAGACCATGTTTTCGTACTTATTCCTAAGGATGGGGAAGGTGTTTCTTTTGCTTTTGATAAAGACGCGGAAGACGAGCTAATAGAGAAACGCCTTAAAAAACTGGCAAAAGGCAAGTCCATAGATGATTTTGAGCGTGAAATGCTTGATCAGATACCTGCCGCTAACTTTAATAATATAGTCGGGCCTGATACAAAAAACAAAGGCACATTAACCGAGCCACGTCAGTTTAATATGATGTTCCATACTTATGTTGGTGCAACTGCGAGTGATGATAATAAGGCATATCTACGCCCTGAAACTTGCGCAGGTATATTCCTTAACTTCAAAAACGTAGTTGATAGCTCCCGCGTTAAAGTGCCATTCGGTATTGCTCAAATTGGTAAAGCATTCCGTAATGAGGTAACGCCGCGTAACTTCATTTTCCGCAGCCGTGAGTTTGAACAAATGGAACTTGAGTGGTTCTGTGAAGAAGAAGATGTACCAAAATGGTTTGACTTCTGGGTAGAGCAGCGCACGAATTTCTGGCTCTCACTTGGTGTGGATAAATCTGCATTGCATTTCCTTGATGTACCAAAAGATGATCTTGCGCATTATTCTTCTCGCACTATTGATGTGGAGTATAAATTTCCATTTGCTGCCCCAGGTTTTGATGAGCTTGAGGGCATTGCGCATCGTGGTAACTACGATTTAACGCAACATCAAAAGCACTCTGGTGCTAAGATCGAATATTATGATCAGCAAGAAAACAAACGCTATTTACCGCATGTGATCGAGCCATCAACTGGCCTTACGCGCGGCGTGCTAGCGCTTATTTGTGAAGCTTATACTGTCGATGAAAACCGCCCATCTGGCGTTTATTTGAACTTCCATCCATCAATGGCTCCGAAGAAAGCAGCTATATTACCACTTAGCGCTAAGCCTGAGCATGTTGAGCCAGCACAAAAGCTCTATATGGAGCTACGTAATGAGTTTGTTGTTGATCTCGATATCAAGCAAAATATTGGCAAGCGTTATGCTCGTCAGGATGAAATCGGAACGCCATATTGCTTTACAGTGGATAGCGAAACAGCCGAAGATAATTGCGTGACCGTGCGTGACCGTAATACCATGGCGCAAGAGCGTATCCCGCTCGATAAGGTGAAGGCTTTCTTGCGTGAAAAGATTAATGGTGGCTAAGTTTAATCTGTAGTTAAAGGCAAGAAATTTATGAGCAATAGTAAAAAACAGAATGATAATAATTGCTCAGAAGGGGTGTTCTTTGCTCCTTTGGAAAAGGGGTTTAATAAAGTAATAACTCCATTTGAAGATTTTCTGCACCATCAAACTACTAGTGGCCTACTATTAATATTAACTGCTGCCATTGTCCTTATACTCGTGAATATTGGTTTTGATGATATTTACAATTATATAAGGCATATCCATTTTTCAATTTCCTTAGGCGATTACTGGAAGCTGGATAAAACCATCCACCATTGGGTTAATGATGGTCTAATGGCTGTTTTCTTTTTTGTTGTTGGGCTTGAGCTAAAACATGAAATAATAGCAGGCGAGCTATCTAACTTGCGCAAAGCAATATTGCCTATTGGCGCTGCTATTGGCGGGATGGTGCTACCTGCTTTGGTCTATTTCATGTTGAATCCTGAAGGCGTAACCGCTGGGGGGTGGGGCATACCTATGGCGACCGATATAGCCTTTGCCCTTGGTATATTATCTTTGCTATCTCGCCGCATTCCCAAGGCTTTGATAACGTTTCTGGTTGCACTTGCCATAGTTGATGACCTTGGCGCTGTCATAGTTATTGCCGTATTTTATACTGATAATATAGAGCTCAGCGCTCTGATTTTTGCAGTAATATTCTTTGCCATTTTAATGGTACTTAACTTTGCTGGTGTAAGGCGGGTTGCTCCATATCTTATTATTGCAGTTGCTCTATGGTATGCTCTA
>DAOWDF010000207.1 GCA_030639165.1 Alphaproteobacteria bacterium | reverse complement strand
ATTTGGACTTTGTTATTCGTTCATTACGTATGTGTTATACGCAGCATCACTCATACCTAGTCCAAATAAAGATATGAGTGATTGATCATGTAAATATTCGAAAATACTTATCTAGGATACTAATCCCATTTATGGCGCAAAACGTAAAGAGGAAGATTTTCCTATTTTATCCTTGACAGCTAGTAAAATTTATAACATAAAGAGAACACAAAGGGAACAGTTGCGTCTTGATTAATCTTCTTATTTTCAAGGAATCATCAAGAAACAAAATATAAAGGGTGTGGCTTTATGGGTGAAAGTAGAATTAAATCAGTATCTTATAATATAGATGATGCCGATAATAAGGATGTTATTCCTTTCGATAATGTAGAGGAGGCGTGGTTCTGGTTTCTAGCTGCCCAGCAAGCTAGAAATGATGGGGCTCGTTTTGTCGCTGGCAGTGGTTCAGTTTTAAGGCCTTGTGAACCTGTGGACATCTTAAAAATACTCGATGGGTTGCATAGAAAACGCCTTCTTATGCGTGATCACTTGCTTGTACTACGTCATTATGGGCGCAGGAATATGGCTCCCGATTCTAGACGTGCCAAAGAAGTACGCGCTGCACGTTTATGGGGTGAGGCTATGGATAGGTTTGAGCCAATCATGGAGAGCAAAGGTATTATTTACCGCCATAGCTGGGTTTCAAAATATGACATAGGAACAATAGCATGAGCGATAATACAGAACGCCGTGCTTGGGTAGTGTTCACTAATCAAACGGAATTGCCGTGGCTACGTTTTCTTAAGAAGGGCTATCGTCATTGCTTTATATTAATAAATGACGGCTCTAACTGGATCAGCATCGACCCTATGGCTAATTATATGGATGTTGTAGTTCATCATGCGCCAAGTAATTTTGATTTACCAAAGTGGTTAGAGCTCCGCGGTCATGGCCTTATTTCGGCGCGATTAAATAGCGAAATTAACAAAGCTGCGCCTGTAATGATTTTCACCTGCGTTGAGGCTTGTAAGCGAATTTTGGGCATTCATAAGCGTTTTATATTCACACCATGGCAGCTTTATCGTCATTTAAATAATAACAAATCAAAGGAGTTTTATAATGGGAAGTTTAACATCAACGCCTAAATCAATATCACGTCAGGCGATTTCTTCACCTGTTTCCGAGCCGATACCAACTGTAGAAGCCACGAGCTCGACAGAGCAAACATCAGAGCCAAGTGCAGAAGAGCTTGCATCAAAAGCGCGCGAGAGAAGCCTACTTTCACGAAAACGTAGCCGTTTCGGAACAATAGCAACCAGCTTGCAAGGTGTTTTAAGTGATGTGAAGTCTGGAGCGCGCAAGACGTTGCTCGGTGAATAAAAAGGCGAGTAATTGGCTGAGTAAAACAAGATATAAGGAATAATTACATGATTACAGAAATACAAAATTCTAATATAGAGACCATAAGCGAAGAAGAAAATTTGCTGCAAATGGAAAATCTATTGCTGCGTTATGAATCGGCAAAAGATCGCCGCGACGAATGGGTAGGGCTATGGCAGGATTGCTATGATTTTGCTTTGCCACAAAGGGGCGGGTTTAATGCGTCACTTTCTGTTGGTAAGCCGCGCACTAATGATGTTTATGATGCAACAGCGATGGATGCAGCCGAGCAGCTCGCAGCATCTATGCTTGGTAATTTAACCCCGATCTGGTCGCAATGGTTTGGCCTAAAGCCGGGGCCTGATTTATCGCCGTCAGAGGCCGATAATCTTTCTCCTATATTAGAAAAAGCAGCAAAAACCATTCAGGCGCATTTTGATCGCTCTAACTTTGCTGTTGAAATCCATCAATGTTACCTTGATCTTGTGGTTGGCGGAACTGCTGCGCTATCATTTGAGGAAAATGATGTTGGCGAATTATCATCGTTTAAATTCGCAGCTATCCCGCTCAAAGATTTGGTAATGGAGGAGGGTGCATCAGGTTATCTCGACGGTGCGTTTCGCACTATTCCCATGACGATGGAGCAGGTTACAGGCAGGTATCCAGATGCGGAGTTACCTCAAGAGCTTATAAAGGCAGCGCTTAAAGATCCACAAATCCGCTTTGATGTGCTGGAAGGCGTTACGCCAAACGGGCTTGTCTATGATTATGCTGCGATTTTAGCAGATGATACGAGCAATCCCGTTATCTTGAAAACTGGCAGATTTAACCAATCGCCAATTATAGGCTTTCGCTGGCTTAAATCCCCTGGTGAGATATATGGTAGATCGCCTGTGATGAAAGCTTTGCCTGATATAAAAACCGCAAATAAAGTGGTTGAGCTTATACTTAAAAATGCATCAATAGCCGTTACAGGTATTTGGCAAGCCGATGATGATGGCGTATTAAACCCTGCAAATATAGAGCTTACACCGGGGAGTATTATCCCGAAAGCCATAGGATCAAAAGGCTTGCAACCTCTTGAAATGCCAGGGCGCTTCGATGTTTCACAGCTAATGCTGGATAATTTACAAACCCGCATTCGCCATGCTCTTTTGGGAGATAAGCTCGCACCCATGTCCAGTGCACGGATGAGTGCTACTGAAGTTATGGAGAGAAGCGCCGAGATGTCTTTGCTATTAGGGGCAACTTATGGGCGCTTGCAAACCGAGCTATTAACTCCACTTATCGAGCGTGCTTTTGCGATTTTACGCAGACGTGGAGAAGTGCCGGATATTGCGCTTGATGGGCGCTTGGTCACAGTAGATTACCGCTCGCCGCTCGCCAGATCACAAGGTCAGCGAAATGTACAAAATACGTTGAGCTGGATCAGCTCGGTCGCAGCAATGGGGGCAGAAGCTAGCGCGAGCATAGATATGCCAGCTGCTGCACGTTTCTTAGGCGAGGCAATGGCTGTACCAAGTAACTTAATTAGAAACGATATTGATGTTTTGCCTATGAGTGAAGAAGACCCCACGTAATGTCATCCCCGCGACAAAGCGTAGCTTTGTTAATACTGCGGGGATCCATATGTCAGCAGCTATGCTGCTGTCTTTATCCAGATCCCGTTTGTTTCAGCGTGCAAGCACGCCAACGGGATGACAGTTAAGTAATTTATTTAAAAACCAAAGGAGATAACAAAATGCATAACCAACCCAATAAGGAAGAGAACCTATTAAGCGCCGATGTGCCAGAGAAATTTAAAAACTCTGAAAGCGGCGAAGTGCAAATTGATTTGCTTATGAAATCATATAAAGAGCTAGAACAGCGCTTATCCAAAAATCCTAAAGCACCCAAAAGCCACGAAGACTACTGCATAAATTGTGACCACGGAATGTTTGAGGCGGACGGAGAAATTAACCGCCGCCTGCATGCAAAGGGCTTTACCAATGATCAGGCACAAGAAGTTTATAACTTGGCCGCTGAGAAAATGGTGCCGATGGTGCAGGGCATGGCGGCTGACTTTTCGGCTGATCGTGAAGTTGAAAAATTGATCAATCATTTCGGCGGAGCGCAGCAATGGGCAGAGGTATCACGCCAGCTTTTAGCCTTCGGTCAAAAGAACTTACCAGCAGACGTACTTGATAATTTATCTAGCTCATTCGAGGGTGTGATCGCTCTAGAGCGTATGATGAAGGGCGATGAGCCAAGCTTGCAACGTAATTCTTCTAATAGCGCGTCTAGTGTTAATGATGCAGAGCTAAGCTCTATGATGCGTGACCCAAGATACTGGAAGCAAAAAGATCCAGCATTTATCGCAAAAGTTACGCAAGGTTTTCAGAATCTATACGGAAAGTAAGAATTTCACTACTGTCATCCCCGCGGCTTAGCAACGCTAAGCTAATACTGCGGGGATCCATATGTCAGCCAGCTAGCTGGCTGTCTTTTCCAGATCCCGTTTGTTTGAGCACTCTTGCAGAGTGCCAACGGGATGACGGTAGCTATTATACATATTGAAACAAGCCAGCCGCCATGTTAATTTCTAAGTAAAATATGGGGGTTGGTTATAATGGACGTATCAAAAATGATCTGGCAACAGTTTAACGGACAATTTTTTAAGCGACATTCTGAATTTGCTCAAACTCCACAGGCGACATATAATTATTAGCCGAATGAATCCTGATGCGATTATAGAATACCTCGATATATTCAAATATTACATGCTT
>DAOWDF010000279.1 GCA_030639165.1 Alphaproteobacteria bacterium | reverse complement strand
GTAAAACTGGTAAATATGGTGGTAAGCCAGCGATTGTGGCGACCAACCACCTGCAACAAAACTTCGACATGTCAAGCCCCGATCAGGCTTGGGTTACGGATATTACTTACATAAAAACTCATGAAGGTTGGCTTTATTTAAGTGTGGTTATTGATTTGTTTTCAAGGCGTGTAATTGGCTGGTCTATGCAGTCACGCATGCAAATGGATCTGGTTTTAAGCTCACTATTAATGGCGCTCTGGCGACGTAAACCCAGCTCTAAGGTGATTATTCATTCCGATCAAGGTTCGCAATTTATAGGCCATGAGTGGCAAGAGTTTCTCAAGATGCATAATTTGGAAGCAAGCATGAGTAGACGCGGTAATTGCTATGAGGGTCTGCCCTTTGGGTATAATGCTGTGGCTGAAAGTTTTTTCCATCTGCTTAAAACGGAGCGTATTAGGCGCAAAACCTACGCTACACGTGAAAAGGCACGCCAAGATATATTTGACTATATAGAAATGTTCTACAATCCGAAAAGAAAACATGGTAACAACAATATGTTGTCGCCTATAGATTTTGAGCAACAACATAATTGGAAGCAATAAGGTGTCTACAAATCTAGGGGCACATCAATGAGTTCATTGCTAGAACTGAAGACATATTCGGACAACCAAGCAGAAATATTCGAGTCGAAGCCAATTTCATAAATGGGACGATGAAAATAGCACTTAGGCAATACTATCGCTTTTCATACACAATATTACCCATAAAAATGTGTGATAACACAGAGTATAAAAATTAAGCTGCGCTCGTAACTTTGGTTTATTTGTACAATTATTTTCGGTCTGAGTTATACCTTATATAGCGAATGGCTGAATGTTTATTGGCGCGAGATAGAGGGTATAAATATTATTTCTTATAGCTTAGTTTGTAAGAGTTATGAGTTCAATCAAACAGCGGACTCAACAAAGACCATTGGGTGATCATTTGAATTTGCAATGATCCTGTTATTGCTAAGTTCTGCGTCTTCAAGCATTCCCATGAATAAGTCCAAGGGGAATTTGAAGCTGTTTAATACAACAAATTGCTCGCCCTTTTTAATATCAAATTCGTAGTCGTCAATAGTGAAGTTCTGATCTAAAGACGGGGCAAGAGTATGTTGCACCACGTGGTTATCCTGATCAAGAACAGGTTCATAATGCCATAAAGAGGGTGAAAAATCACCTTCTGGCTTTAATTTGCTCTGAATATCATAAGCAAGCCCTGTCATCATGCTGTTCCAATAAGGATGCTCATAGGCTTTTAAAGCTTTTCTAAGGTCAGGGATTTTATCAATTGAAACTACTAGATGTCCGCTGGCATCCCCGCGCACTGTGCTAGCTAGAATGCCCAGTCTTTCAACTATTGTGCCATATGGTAGTTTTTCGCCAACCATCATATCTTGGTTTGAAATATTGGGGCCAAATAGCAAACCTAAGCGGTTGCTTCCTTTTACCTTATGAGTGTGGTAAAAATCGCCTTGTATTCCGTTTATATTTATTTCAGGCATTTCACGGCGCAAAATACCAAGGCTATCATCAAGGCTTTTGCGAGAAAAATCTATGGCTGTAAAGTACTTTAATTTTTCCTGTAACCTTAGAATAGGGATCATTTTACTGCGAATTGCAGCCTCGTCACCAATGCCAAAATCAATAATATTATCGTAGCGCCTTCCAAGATTTGCAAGCAGCATTGGCACGGAAGCTATTTCATCTCGAATAGGATAGTAATGTTCATGCGCCGTTACAAAATCATGCCATAATTTTGATCCTGTTGTGCCATCAGGGCGCGCATCGCCTCCATAGCAATATTTTTGCACATGCCCACCCATTTTGTAAGAAAACAAGTCTATAATATCGGATTTGAAGTCGTTACTCATGATTTTTCTAGCTTATTCCATATAGTGTTGAATTGTTCCCTATGACCATCTGCTGTTGGGGGGCATTCTGTTACATTGATTGTAACGTCATCATCTCTGTAGATGATAATGGCTAGCTTATTGCCATAGACATAGAAGGGAACGGGCACAAAGCTATCTGCACTAACATGCCTATATTCGGCATAGTTCGTTGCTACGAAATGGCTATCACCTTCTTTAATGAGTATTTTAAATGTAAATTCGTTCTTTTTTCTCTGGTCACTCATTAGTGACATATATGTTTGCAGGTATTCCCCTGCATATTTTTCAAATAGCCTTTCATCTACGCCAGATACGCATATTTCGCCGCCATGCACGGTAACTGTGGCTAAAACATCTTTTAGAAAATCCACAAATCCTTCTCTGCCTTCATATTGTGTGATTAAAGCCTTTGGTTTAAGGCACACACCTTGATATTCTGTGAACTCTATTCCACGTGCTTCTAAGAATTCAATAACTTTTTTGGCAGTTGTTTCTTTTACCTCATCTTTTAGCACGCGCGTCATTGTTAAATTGGCTATTGCTGTAGCCTCACATACATCTTTGCTGTAAATTCCCAGTAGATGCATTGCTGCGCCGATTTGCTTACCTGTGATAGCCATTTATCTAATACCCCTCAATTTAAAAGTAAGTATAAACATTATTTAAATAAGTTTCAATACACATTTTATGCATAACAATACATAATATACACCAAAAGTAAGTGTGCGGCTAACTTATTTAAGTTTTATTGCTATTTATCTTGACGCTTATTCCATAATGAGATTATAACCAACCCATCGCATAGTTAATTATGTGAAGAAATGAAAGTTTCGTGTGTAGGGGTGATAATGTGTAACTCATCCTAAAATTATAAATAACTGAGTAGGATGTGTGTATTATGAATACCGAAAAAACACCCCCAATGGATCAAAATTGTGAGCTAGATCACGTAATAGATTTTGTTTATCAAATGGCGCGTAAACGTTTGCGTACAAATTTAACTGAGCTGCGCACTATTAAAGCCATCCGCGACCAAGTTGAAATAAATAGAGCTAATACCTCAAACCAATCCCCCATATAGTAGTTTGAGGTAACCCCATGTCACCTTGGTCGTAAACTCCCCCACACGGAAATGACCAAGGTGGCACCCCCTTAACAATATAATTGTGATTTTTAGATTTTGCTTGTTCGCCGTCAGGTCTTATGAGACCAAATTAAATACTAAAACTACCAAGTCCAAAGCTACCAAGGTGGTGAAAGATATTCGCCGTGAATCTCGCGTTTTGAAAGAAATCGTTGCCGAGCAAACTCTTGATCTGCGTCTTCTTACGAAGTGCCCTTGGGTAAAAAAGCATGATCGGCAATGGGGGCGAAGAAATATGAGGTATCCCGCATCTGAAAAGCTTGAGATCATCCGCACCGTTGAAAAATCTCACCTATCTGCACGGCAAACACTGGATAAGATTGGCGTTCCGCGCCCGACATTTTATCGCTGGTATGATAAATACCTTGAAGGTGGGCTGGCGCGCTGGCTGACAAGCCCTCGTGCCCATCCCATGTGTGGAACCGTATTCCAGATAAGGTTAGAGTTAAAATCATTGACTTCGCCCTTGAAAAGCCTGAGCTATCGCCGCGTGAACCAGCAATGGCAGACTGATTTTACGTACTTTAGGATTGTTGGCTGAGCTCGCCGAGTTTCTTGAAAGCAAAGGTATGAGCCATGTACGAGGCGCCCCATACCACCCGCAAAACAAGGAAAGATTGAGCGTTGGCATCAAACTCTAAAAAACCGTGTCCTGCTCAACAATTATTATTTGCCGAGCCATTTAGAGCACGAAATCGGCCAGTTCATCGAATATTACAATCACGAGCGATATCACGAAAGCATCAATAACCTCACGCCTGCTGACGTTTACTTTGGCAGGGGAAACTCAATCTTAGAAAAAAGGAGAAGGCTAAAACTTAAAACAATTAAACAAAGACGCTTGCAGCATCTTAAATTAGCTGCTTAATTTAAACTTAATCAGAAGCCAAAACCTCCTGATCATATTTGACCTATATGTCTCAAATGATTTGACGACGGACACGTCTATCCATGTTTATCTCCTGTATATATCTATATATACTAGTTTTAAACACCGTTCAATTTTTTATTGTACTATGTTCATAATTGTGACAGACTATAAATTGAGCGGTATTAATCATTATGGTAGGGCGAGTTTCATGGAAGCTTTTTTTATAATTATATTACTTTTATTTTTAGTAACATTATTTATGCCGTGGGTTAATCATTACCGCTTTAGCTCATTGCGAGAAGAAATTGGCAGGCTGTATGAAAAGGTTGCGGTTTTAGAGGGTAAGGTAAAGTTTTTAGAGGCAGGTAAGGTTAGTGCTAAATCTGCCGTAGCAGAAAAAAACGAGATTAAACAACATATTAAAGATAACAATGCATTTGATTCTTCAGAAAAAATTGAGGAATGGAGTGAAGAAGAAGCTCGCGACCTTGTTGCAGCAAAAGAATTGCCCGAGCATGCCCAAGCAGAAGTGCCTCCTGTCTTAGAAACAGATTATACTCCTAGGATTAAAGCCACGTTTGAGCAAAATATAGCCACAAAATTACCTGTATGGGTTGGGGCTATATCACTTATTTGCGCGGCGTTTTTTCTTGTTAGATATTCGATTGAACTTGGCTGGTTGGGGCCTATGGTGCGCGTATCTTTGGGCGGCATCTTTGGTTGCGCTTTATTGGCCGCGGGGCAATGGATAGGCCGTCGTGAGCATATTGCTAATTCTGTTCGCATGGCACAGGGGCTAGTGGGCGCAGGGCTAGTAGCCTTATATGTAAGTGTTTATGCTGCAATAAATTTATATGGCTTGTTACCACCATTATTAGGTTTTGGTAGCATGACCATTATAACCGCAATGGCGGTTGTCCTGTCGCTTAGGCATGGGCAGCCTATCGCTGTATTTGGTTTGCTTGGTGGCTTGCTGACGCCTGCTTTGGTTGGTTCAGATGATCCAAATGCTATCGCGATGTTCACCTATTTATTCCTACTATTTAGCGGTATGTTTTATGTTCTCGCGCAAAGAGGTTGGTGGAGGTTGGCCGCTGTTTCGCTTGTTGGAGTGTTCTGCTGGTCATCATTCTGGTTCTCAGTGGGGCTAGCATCTTCTGACGCAATTACATTGGTTATATTCTCTATGGCAATTACGGCAGTTGTGCTGGTCGTTACTGGAAGAAGAATTGCAGAAAATACAGTTCAAAAAAGTGAGAGCCGCTCTATTCATGCCCTGAACTTTATGGCTATAGCTGGAGGCGTGTTAACTATTATATGGCTTAGCTTTGAAATAACTTTGACATTATTTGATTGGTCAATGCTAGGGTTATTGAGCATTGCGGTTATGGCGTTAGCATGTTTTCAGCCCGATATTTATCAAAAGCCACTATGGGTAAAGCTAGCATCAAGTTTGATTTTACTATTTATATGGGCGCAAGATGCACCTCTTGAAAATGCTGTTGCTGTTATGGTTGGTATGAGTGCCATTTATGTTGGTGGCGGCGCATTTATTATGAGGAAAGTGCAAGACCCGCGTTTTTGGGCGAGTATTCAGGCTAAGGCCGCAATTTCTATTTATTTGATTGCTTATTATGTACTTGATTTGCCACAAAGCTTTACCGAAGCTTTTAGTATGTTCTGGGGGGTGTTAGGCTTACTGCTTGCTGGTTTAGCGATCTATCAGGTATCAAATATACATAGGGAATATAATTTAGATCAGTCTATTAGGGAGCAGTTATTAGCTATTTACGTTCTTGTTTCCTCGGCGTTTATTTCTCTGGGGCTAGCTATTGAACTGCCATGGAGCTATGTGCCGTTGGCTTTTGCAGGTCAAATCGCAGCAACCGCATGGGTTTATCAAATAACCAAGATTGATTTCTTGAAAAAGATAATCATAGTTTTGACGTTTATATTTATTGGTATGAATTATGGGCAAATATTATTATTTGCAGACTTGGTTCTTGAGTCTTTATCTGGTGGAGGTTCATCTATAGCTCGCTATGCATTTGATGTTCCTATCCTAAAGCTAGGAGCTCCAGCCGCGCTTATTTCTTTTGCTCTATGGAATATCTTGAAGATAGATCGGGGGGATATAGAAGTTATTAATGTCTTGTGTGGTGCGGCCGTGATGCTTGTTATGGCTACATCATATTACCTGTTACGTGATTTATTCCATGATGGGAATTCTAATATATTTAGCATTCCTGCTGGTTTTATTGAGCGCGGGGTAATCACCATATTCTACGCTGTAATAGCGATAGGGTCATTACATCTTGTTCATCGCTATGATATTTCTTTCCTAAAGAAATGGGGTAGTGGTATTTTTCATGTTGCCATGCTGCGCTTTGCATATTTTGATTTATTTATCTGTAATCCATATTGGTCAAATTCTCAGTTTGTCGGCGAGATGCCATTATTTAATGGTATTACCCTAACCTATGGAGTTGGCCTATTACTTGTTGGTTGGGCGCTATATAATAGGGACATGTTGATTTTAACTAGCGGTAAAGAGAAGTTTTATAAAGCTATTGGGCTGGCATTATTATTTGCATTAACCTCGCTTACGGTGCGCCAATATTTCCAAGGCGGTTATCTAGAGCACGGTAATATTGGGTCAGCTGAACTTTATAGCTATTCGGTTATCTGGCTGTTAACAGGATTAGCGCTGCTCTTTGTTGGCATTACTAAAAGCAGTAAAGCGGCTCGTATGATGTCATTAGCCTTCATGATAGTGGCAGTATTAAAAGTATTCTTGTTTGATGCTGCTGAATTGGAGGGGCTGTATCGTGTGTTCTCGTTCCTTGGTTTGGGCATCTCTTTGATGGGGCTAAGTTATTTCTACACCAAATTTGTATTTAGCAATGCGCGTCTTCAG
>DAOWDF010000127.1 GCA_030639165.1 Alphaproteobacteria bacterium | reverse complement strand
ATTTTCACTTACACGTCGTTACCCTTCGGTCTCATAAAATTCACGTATTAATATACGCTAAAATTTTATTCGCCTCGGTTGCCTAGTGTAATTAAAAAGCAAAAACACTATAATTATAGTTATATATTTTGCCCTTGCCCATGATCTGCCATTAGCGTTACAATTAGTAATTCTTAAACTTATGACCCTGTTTCAGGGCTGGGAGCTTTGACATGAAGCGTGCATTAATAGCTGTTTTATTTCTGATTATTATTTGCTTAGGCGGTTTGTTTATCGCACCATCATTTATCGATTGGAATATATATAAAGAAAAAGCAATTTCTGAAGTAAAATCGCGCGCTGGTCTTGATCTTAATATTGGTGGAGATTTGGACTTTGCCTTGCTTCCATATCCGCACCTTACGGTCAACGAAGTCGCAATATCATCTCCTGATGGATCAAAATCTGATAACCTGCTATCTTTTAACAAGCTGGAAGTAGATGTTGATCTAATGCCTTTATTCAAGGGGCAGCTTTCAGTCAATTCAATTACACTGGTTAAACCTGTCATCGCAATTGAGATGTTAGAAAATGGCAGCCTTAATCTAATGACAAAGGAACTGCAAAGTTTAAGTGAAGCCAAAGGCGACGATGCATCATCGAAACCAATTTCTATGCCAGAAATATCACTGGAAAAAATCAGAATTAAAGATGGCGTGTTTTCTTATTTTGACCACAATAGTAATGCCAGCTATTTGGCAGAAAACATAAATGCAGATTTAAGCGCAGCAAGTCTTTCAGGGCCATTTAAAGCTCAGGGATCGCTATTTTATAATGAGCAGCTATTGGACTTTGATATTGATAGTGGTGATTATGATGCTGAAAGCAAAACCCTATCACCTAAGGTGAAACTAACCCTCAAACCCGATAATATTAGGCTCGAATATGCAGGAGCTGTAAGTTTTGCTGAGGGCTTTTTTATGCAGGGGCAAACCAGCATATCTATAGATGATCTCGCCAGTTTCTTATCGGCTCATGGTGTTAGTGATGTCGTTGCCGCCGATGTAGAATTAGTTAGCGATGGGTTATTGAGCGTAGATACAAAAAAACTCGATTACAAGAATTTTGAACTGCTGCTAGGTAATGATAGCTTGAGCGGCTCACTGCGCCTTGATCTTGATCCATTAAAATACACACTAACGATAAAGTCATTGTCTGATATTGCTTTAGATAATATTACAGTGATTGATTCGCCGTTTAAAAAGGCCGCACTTAACCTAAACCTATCTGGAAATGCCACGGAAGCGACTACTAAAAATTCAACGTTAAAACTTGATGGTATCAACCATATCATATCTGGTAATTATAAAAATAATGGCAAGGATAAGCGCAGCAAAGCCAAACTTACAATGTCTGTAGATGAAATTAATTACGATAAAATAATTTCTGGCAATAAAAATACAAAAAACAGCGGGCAGGGCGTACAGGATATAGTAGCCTCTCTTGCGCTTCCATTAGACCTCGATCTTGATCTATATATAACCAAGCTTATTTGGCAGAAAAACAATATTCTTGCGATTAATACATCAAGCAAATTCCGTGAGGATAATGTCACAATCTCTAAGGTGCATATAAAAAACATAGCAGGGGCAGACGTTAAGTTTTCTACTGAAATTAACGGTTTGAAGTCTGCATCTAAAATAACATCTTCTATAGATGTCAATTCACCAGATATTAAGAAGCTAGCAAAACTATTCGGCGTAGATAGTAGTGCATGGCCAAAGGATTTGAGGAAAACTTTGGTTAAGGCAAAGCTTTCAGGCAACATAGATTCAATGAATATGAAGACTAATATATCTGCTATGCGGGCTGAATTAATTGCAGATGGAACGATTACCTCACCATTTAAACAGCCATCTATTAGCGACCTTGCCTTACAGGTTAAGCATAAGAATATGGCTGAGGCTATAAAAACCTTTGCTGGCATAAGCCTTAATGACAGGCAGTTTTCAAAAAAGTTGGACTTTTATAGCAAGGTATCTCAATCTGGTCAGACCTATACTCTTAGTGAAATTAAAGGTGACTTGTCGGGCGTAACTGTTAAGGGGAGCGTGGTACTTGCTCTTGGTGGTAAGGTTCCTGATATAAGCGGCGACCTAACCTTCGGTAAAATAAACCTTAACTCAGTCATGGGCAGTAATAGTAGCGGGCGCGGTGCAACATCATCTAGGGGCGGTCGTTGGTCTAAATCTCCAATAGATATCAGCGCTTTAAATGCGTTAAATGCCAATATCAATTTACGGGCACAAAAAATAGAATATGGTGCGTGGCCAATGATAAAGCCATCTTTGAACTTAGTATTAAGTAATGGCGCCCTAAATATAACCAACCTTAAAGCTGGGCTATTTGGCGGCGATGTGAGTTTTTCTAGTAATGTTAAGGATTCAGGTAATGTAAGTTCCTCCATTGATTTCGAAAGTAAGATGAATGTTAAAGGCGCTGATCTAGGAGCGTTATCAAAGGCTTTAATTGGAAAACAGCTGGTAAATATCACAGGCTCAGGCAATCTTGATTTGGATATTAATTCCCGCGGAGGAAGCGCTTTTTCTCTTATAAATGCGCTGAACGGCAATGGTACGGTTACTGGCACTGATATCGTGCTGGATGGTGTTGATATAGTACGTTTTGCGCGCGCTTTATCTGATGATAGTAAGACTGGAGATAGTGTGTTGGGCCTTTGGAAGGGCGCGACAAGGGGCGGGCAAAGCAGGTTTGATACCCTTGATGGAGCATTCGAGATTAAAAATGGAGTGGCTAATATATCCAAAATGGATCTTGATGGTATCGCAGCATCCCTTACAACAAGAGGCAATATCAACCTGCCGAAATGGACGCTTAGCACCAAGCATACGATAACAGTTAAGGGCAGTGAAGATGTCCCTTCCGATGTGCCGCCATTTGAAATTTCATTCAGTGGCTCGCTTGATAACCCCGCAGAAACACTTGGGCAGGGCTTAATCAATGATTACCTTAGTCGCAAGATACAGCGTAAATTCAATAAGTTGCTATCTAATAAGCTAGGGCTGCCGTCTAATGATAATAAAGCTCCGCAGCAGACAACTAATCAGCAGCCAAAGCAAGATCAAGCGCCAACTAAGCAACAAACTCAACCAGCACCTGCAAAAGAAATGGATATTGAAGATGTTGCAGAGGAAGCTCTCAAAGGTCTATTAGGCGATCTTTTACGCTAGTTAAACCAGTTTACTTTGCAAATCCTGCAATACATAAATGCGTATAGCGCTAGAAAGGTTGCCATTATTTTTATTGTCTATATCGGATATTAAGTGATTAATTGACACGTCTTTTTCTCTCGAGATGCTGCGTAAAGCATCCCAGAATGGCGCCTCTAACGTTACACTAGTACTATGTCCAGATATTATAACTGAGCGTTTTTTTATAATATTAGGCGTTTCTACTGTATGCATTTTAGCTCTTTATAACTTTTAATTTCATTTAGATATCTTTATGCTAGAGTACTATGATTCTACTGAGTATCTATCCATAAATTATTCATTTAAATATATTCAGGTAATAGAAAATGGCTTCTAAAATAGTTCCTACAGGAAAAGAACATTTTTTTGATAAAAATGAAATTATAGTTAGTAAAACCAATACTAAAGGGCATGTTACTTATGCCAATGATGTTTTCCTACGTCTGGCAGGTTATAAAGAAAAGGAAATACTAGGGCAGCCGCATAGTATTATCCGCCACCCTGATATGCCACGTTGCGTATTTAAATTACTGTGGGATACCTTGCAGGCAGGCAACGAAATATTCGCGTATGTTATTAACATGTCTAAAGATGGCGGGCATTATTGGGTTTTTGCACATGTTACCCCTACCTTAGATAGTAATGGCAATATTATATCATACCATTCTAGCCGTAGGGTTCCTCGGCGCGACGTATTAGATAATGTTATAATACCTTTGTATAAATCACTATTAGCTGAAGAAAGTAATCATGCTAACAGTAAAGAAGGTATGAAGCATTCTTTTCAAATGCTGTTAGATTTACTTGAAGAAAAAGGAATGGGATATGATGAACTTATCTTCTCTCTCTAAAGCGCTAGTTATTTTATGTGCTGCAACTATTATTTGTATAATTGGCCTTTTGGATGTTGCTGGTGATTGGGCATTTTCAATGACTGCAATATTGCTGGTTATATCCTTACTATTTATTTATAAATCTACTCGTGAGATTAGCCGTACAGCTGATATTGTTGAGCGCCTTAAAAATGGTGATTTTGAAGCACGGGTAATGAATATCAGTGAATGTGGAAATATTGGACGTATACAAAAATCTGTGAATAATATGATAGATTATATTGATGCATTTGTTCGTGAAGCTACTGCTGTTACAGATTCTATTGATAAAGGTAACTTTTTCCGCCGCATTCTTGAGGAAGGTATGCATGGTAGCTTACTTCAGGGGTCGAAATCTATTAATTCTGCAGCAAGTTCTTTTGAGGCAGCCCAAAATGCTTTTGCTGATAGGCTTATGTCTATAACAGATGAGTTTGACAGTAATATTGCTGCATTTTTAAGGGAGATTGCAGTATCAATGGATGGTCTTTCTGGTACCGCGGTAAGTCTGGGTGATGTAGCGGATGAGGGAGCCGGGCAGGCTCAGGTGCTACTTCGGACATCAGGCGCTGCGTCTGAAAGTGTTAATACTGTAGCTGCTGCGTCTGAGGAGCTTTCTTCATCTGTGCAGGGCATATTAACTCAAATAACAACATCAAGTGATATTGCAAATAGGGCTGTATCTAAGGTTGCTGAGGCAAATGAAGCAATGCTTGGTGTAAAGGGTAATTCTGATGAAATAGAAAAAGTTGTAGGTCTTATTAGGGATATTGCAGAGCAAACAAACCTATTGGCTTTGAATGCGACTATTGAGGCTGCACGTGCAGGTGATGCAGGTAAAGGTTTTGCCGTTGTGGCATCAGAAGTAAAGGAGCTTGCTGCTCAGACAGCTAAAGCTACAGAGGAAATTGAGGGGCAAGTTGCTGTAACACAAGATGCATCAGAAAAGACTATGCATATTATTTCAGATGTGTCGGATACTATAAAGAGTATGAGCGATATCTCACAAAATATATTGGATTCTATGGGTGAATATTCATCGGCTATGGAAGAAATTGTCCGTAACACTCAGGGCGCTGCAGACAATGTCAATGAGGTTTCAGGTGTGGCTGGTGGTGTTATAGAGGCATCAGGTAAAGTAAAAACTTCATCTGAGGAATTGAAGGTTGCGTCCAATGATATCAGTGCCAAGTCAGTAATTCTAAACGGAGAAGTCGAGGTATTCTTGTCTAATATCAAGACAGCCTAAATTATTTACTATATATATTATATTAAGAGGATTTAAAAAATGACTACCTGTTTAATTGTAGACGATGTTACCGTCACTCGTTACTCCGCAAGAGTCTTTTTGGAAGATTTGGGCGTTGATGTTCTGGATGCTGAAGATGGAGAGAAGGCGATTAATGTGTTAAGTAAAGGTAATGTAAATGTAATATTACTGGATTGGCATTTAAAGAAAAAAAGCGGCCTTGATTTATTAAAGGTTATCCGATCAGAATATGGAAACTCAATGAAGATTGTTATGTTTAGTGGTGTTGAGCGTGAAGATAAAACCAAGGAAGCTATCGCTGCGGGTGCTAATGGCTATATTGCAAAACCTACAACTAAAGAAAAAATAGAAGCAGAATTTAAACGGCTATCTGTTATATAAGGCCTTTAAGTTTGGCTTGAATTTAAATAGATAATGCTGGCCTCGTGATTTTAGTCACGAGGTTTAATCATATCCAGAGGGTTTATCCATTCATTGAATTGTTCACTGGTTAACAGGCCAAGCTCTTCACCAGCTTCTTTCAATGTACTGCCATCAGCATGGGCTTTCTTCGCAATTTTTGCCGCATTATCATATCCAATATGCGGATTGAGAGCGGTTACTAGCATTAGACTCTCGTTAAGTAACTTCTCGATGCGATCTTCATTCGCGGTTATGCCAGTCACGCAATTATCAGTGAAGCTATTACAGCCATCTGCGATCAGCCGCATGGATTGAAGTACATTGTAAATCATGACAGGCTTAAATACATTCAGTTCAAAATGACCGTTAGAACCAGCAACCGTCACAGCAACATGATTACCCATAACTTGCGCGCATAGCATAGTAAGCGCCTCACACTGGGTTGGGTTAACCTTACCTGGCATGATCGATGAGCCTGGCTCATTAGCTGGCAAGCTGATCTCACCAATGCCGCAACGAGGGCCAGAACCAAGAAGCCTCAGGTCATTAGCAATCTTCATTAAACTAACCGCCAGCACATTAAGCGCGCCAGAAATTTCCACCAGCGCATCATGAGCAGCCAAAGCTTCAAATTTATTTTCGGCAGTAACAAATGAAAGGCCAGTAATCTCAGTAACATGATCAGCAAACTTCTCTGCAAAACCAACTTTAGAGATAATGCCCGTACCAACGGCAGTTCCACCTTGTGCCAATTGCATCAGGCGTGGCAAGCATGCTTTAACACGATCGATGCCATATTCAATTTGCTTGGCATAACCAGAAAACTCGTTGCCCAAAGTCAAAGGCGTCGCATCCTGTAAATGTGTACGCCCGATTTTTACTATGCTTGCATATTCATTTGCCTTCGCTTCTAGTGCCTTTTGTAAATGCTCCAGCGCAGGGATAAGCGCCCCATGTACTTGCTCACCTGCGGCGATATACATCGCGCTTGGGAATGTATCATTAGATGATTGCCCCATATTAACATGATCATTCGGGTGAACGGGAGACTTGCTGCCACGCTCTCCGCCAAGCATTTCAATTGCGCGATTAGATATAACCTCATTGGCGTTCATATTGCTCTGCGTACCAGAGCCAGTTTGCCACACAACTAGCGGAAATTCCTCAAGTAATGTCGCATCAATAACTTCGTCAGCGGCTTTTACTATCGCATCACCGATTTTCTTATCAAGCACCCCAAGGTCAATATTAGACAGAGCCGCAGCTTTCTTTTGAATTCCAAGCGCGCGGATAAGTGGAGCAGGCATAAGCTCGCCACCAATTTTAAAGTTATGCAATGAGCGCTGTGTTTGCGCTCCCCAATAGCGATCTGCAGGTACATCAACCTCGCCCAGTGAATCACTTTCGGTGCGGGTTTGTAAAATCTTTTGTGCTGCGTCACTCATTTTGAAGTTCCTTTTGTTTCAAGAAATGTAATATGTCCCATTTTACGTGCATTACGTGCTTCTTTCTTGCCGTAGAGATGCACGCATGTATATGGGTCGGTTAAGTATTGGTCAATATTATTGATATCATCGCCTATTAAATTAAGCATCACCGCATCACTATGGCGGGTGGATGAGCCAACAGGAAGCCCGCAAACTGTGCGTACATGATTTTCGAACTGTGATACAGCGCAAGCATCAATGCTCCAATGGCCAGAATTATGCGTGCGCGGAGCAATCTCATTAACTAGGACGCTGCCGTCTTTGCAAACAAAAAACTCAACAGTCAAAACACCAATAAGATTAACTTCATCTGCAATGGTTTTTGCGATCTCTATCGCTCTATCGTTTAGCCCCTGATCGATGCCACACGGCACAGTAGTCTTGTGCAATATATGGTTTTTATGCTCATTGAGCATAGGGCCGTAAGTCTGGCTATTACCATGCACATCGCGAGCTATAATCACGGAGACTTCACAAGTGAAATCTACAGGCTCTTCCATTATCAGGCCTTGCCCGTTTACTTTTTCAAGGAAGGCGCTTAGCTCAGAGTTACTATCTAAATCCAAAGCATTACACTTAATTTGCCCCTTACCATCATAACCAAAGCGCGTCGTTTTCAATATAAACGAGCTAGCATTCCAGTCATTTACAGCAGCCTTTATATCATCAATATTCGAAATTTCTTTCCAGCGTGTAGTTTTGATTGCCAGATCATTTATAAAAGACTTTTCCTTTATACGATCTTGCGAAACCAGCAGAAGTGCCTTTTCTGGATATATAGGGGCGGCTTTTAAGCTCTCGAGATATTCAATCGTTTCTACTGGAATATTCTCAAATTCATAAGTGATAAAATTACATTTATCCGCAAAAGCTTTCAGTGCTTCCTCATCATTATAAGCTGCCACCATAGTTCCTATGGCGACATGTGATGCAGGAGAGTCTTCCTCAGGGCAAAATATAACAGTCGCAATACCAAGGCGCGCCGCCGCCATTGCGCTCATACGCCCTAGCTGCCCTCCGCCTAATATACCTAATGTTATAGTATCTTTCATTTTCACTTACACTTTGTTATCCGTCGGTCTTACAAAATTCACGTATAAGAATACGCTAAAATTTTATTCGCCTCGGCTGCCTCGTGTAATTAAAAATTAAAAACACTATAGCTGTCCGTAATTCATTATTAATCTTTTGGCGTATCAGCAACGCTAGCTGTTTGTTTTGCTTTGTATGATTTAAGCTTATCCATTATCTCCGCATCAGATATACCCAATATAGACGCAGCCAATAACGCCGCGTTTTTCGCTCCCGCCTTGCCGATAGCTAATGTCCCAACAGGAACGCCACCCGGCATTTGCGCAATAGACAGCAAGCTATCCATACCGCTCAAAGCTTTACTTTCAACAGGCACGCCAAGAACGGGCAGTGCGGTTAAACTTGCCACCATTCCGGGTAAGTGCGCCGCTCCACCTGCACCAGCAATGATTACTTTAATGCCGCGCTCTTCCGCATCTTTGGCATATTCGAACATGCGCTCTGGCGTGCGGTGTGCAGAAACAATTTTACATTCATGCGTAATGCCTAGATCATGTAAAATATCATGTGCGCATCTCATAGTATCCCAATCTGATTGCGATCCCATGATTATTCCAACTAAAGGGTTTTTATCTGTATGTGTCATATTTAATTGCCCATCTATTTACTTGGAACATCTTCATTCATATCCTAACGTATAAAAATACGTGTCGTCACTCATGCTTTGCCCAGCTAAAGATATGAACAATTATGAGTATCATGGTTATAATGAAAGTTTTGATGTAAAACAAGGGGGAATCAAGCGATGATATCGTCGATAAGGTCGCTTTCGATTTTGCGGATCACATCTTTAAGCCATAGTTTTTTCTTCTTTAACTGCTGCATGCTAAGCAGGTTAACTGGTACGTCACTTTTTAATGATTTGTGTATGAGATCATCAAGTGCCTGATGCTCGTTTCTATATTCGCTAAGTTTTAACTGTAGTTCTTCCTGATCTTCTTGCATGTAGATAAAACTTTACTTTTAGGTAATTGGTTGTGAATAAAGATTAATAATAGCACATAATTCTTTGTTTGATAACATAATTATATGCTAAATATTTTTGTTAAGTAATCTGAATATAGAAGCGGTAAGAAACATGTCCCAAAATACACAAAAGCGAATAGCAATCTTCACAAGTGGCGGTGACTGCGCAGGACTCAATGCAGTTATGCGCGCTGCGGTATTGCGGGCGCATGGTTTAGGTTGGGAAGTTATCGGGATTGAAAATGGCGCGTCAGGGCTACTCGAAAACCCGCCAAGATATCAGGTGCTAAAACCTGAGGATTTTAACGGCACTATCATGCGTATGGGTGGCACTATCCTAGGGACAACAAACTCCCGAAATCCATTTGCCTATGAAATGCCCGATGGCAGTATAGTTGATCGCTCTGACGAGCTGATCGCGGCATTTAAAAAGCTGGGCGTAGAATCAATCATTGGTATTGGCGGCGACGGCAGTTTCGAGATTTTGAGCAAGCTAGTGGATAAGGGTGAGCTTAACTTCATTGGCGTGCCTAAGACGATTGATAATGATGTTCATATGACCGATTTTGCGGTGGGTTATGATACGGCTGTATCGGTTGCGACTGAGGCGCTGGATCGCTTGCAACCAACGGCGGCTAGCCATGATCGTGTTATGATCTTGGAGGTTATGGGGCGCGATGCAGGGCATATTGCTCTAACATCTGGGATAGCTGGAGGCGCAGATATTATCCTGATCCCTGAAATCCCATATACGATAGAAAAGCTGGCAGATAAGATTAAGCAGATTAAACAAGATGGCCGCAATTTTGCTCTAGTTGTTGTATCAGAAGCGGTGCGCACGCCTGATGGTAAAAAGCACGAGGTCGTGTATCACGGCGGTGAAACCAGATATGGCGGCATAGGTGATTATCTAGGCGTTGAAATCGCCAAAGCCACAGGTTTTGAAACTAGGGTTACTGTTCTAGGCCACGTCCAGCGCGGCGCTAGTCCTACATATAATGATCGCTTGCTGGCATCTCTATTAGGCGTGAAAGCGGTGGAGCTTCTGGCCGAAGGAAAATGCGGACGCATGGTTGCATGGCAAAATGGTGATGTAGTTGACGTTGCTATTGAGGATGCAATCAAGGAATGTAATATCGTAGACATAAGCGGTAAACGCGTCCACACCGCCAAAGCGCTAGGTATAGCTTTTGGTGATTAAACTTGCCAAATAAAATATGTGAGCTATTTGCGGTTATTGCTTTTTGAAACTTGCGAGGTGGTTATCTCCGCTATAGCATTGAGCTCAATGACAATTTTCTAAGAGTGATATAACCCACATGCTTTACGTACAACAATCCCTAGGCCCTAATGAAGAGCTAATCCATGTCGGGCAATTCCACTGGATGTACACGGTTAGTGCATTTATGTCTATTTTCTGGGCATTTATTAGCTCCGTCATTATCATAGTAGGCGCACATATTGCATCTAAATCTCTGGGCTGGTTTTCTTCCCCTGATATTGGTTTCCCTGAATCCATCGAGGAAATACATCCTGGCACTCGACCATTT
>DAOWDF010000092.1 GCA_030639165.1 Alphaproteobacteria bacterium | reverse complement strand
GATTATTTTTAATATACGCAGTGACATTTATAGCTCTTACCTATGTGTTTAAGGGAATTCAACCGCGCCTGGGGTTCTTTCGAACGGATCCGCGGGCAGGTCAGGTAAATCTTGAATATCTAATTCTTCATAATAGTCATCTTCATTTTCAATTTCTTGATATTCTTCACTGATATCCTCTTCATCTTCTGAAGTCGGGAGTTCGGCCACATCTTCATTAAGCAATATAAGTGTAATTCTGCGGTTTCTAGGATCAAGCGGGTTATCAACTATTAATGGCTTGGTGGCGGCATTACCCATTACATTGCTTATGCGCTCCTTCGGCAGACCATGTTCTAGCATAGCCCTGCGCGAGGCATTTGCTCTATCGCTTGATAGCTCCCAGTTAGTGTATTTAGCGCCCTCTGCATAGTGCGAAGCATCAGTATGCCCGCGAATCGAAATATCGTTAGGCATATCAAGTGCAATATCGGTGATTTTGTTCAATAAGAGCCGCGTCTTTTCAAACATCCGCGATCCACCAGGGGGGAACATAGATGATCCATCCTGATCTATAATTTGAATTCTCAAACCTTCATCCGTTATATCAACCACTATATTATTAGCGATCTTTTTTAGCTCACTATCATCGCGTATCGCTGCCTTTAATTTATCAGCAGTTTTGTTGAAACGCTTTTTCTCAGCCTTCTCACGTTTTTTAGCTACGGTTGATTTTACTTCTGTGCCGCGTTTACGGTCACTTGATGATTCCATGGGTATTAAAGGATTTTTCATTGAGGCCATCGAACCCTCTGGTGACATAGTAAGCCCGCCCATAACGCCGCCTGCGCCGCTAGTATCACTTGATACCATAGGGTGGCTTGGGTTAAAATAATCCGAAAGAGCCTCTCGCTCATCCTTAGTTGTTGCATTTAACAGCCACATAAGCAGGAAAAATGCCATCATCGCAGTAACGAAGTCGGCATAAGCAACCTTCCATGCGCCGCCATTATGCACATATGGAAGTGTTATAACCTCAATCTTTATTTCGCATCTATCTTGCATTTAATGCTTTCGTCCTTAACCTGTGGGAGCAGGGATCTCGTTCAATATTTCCTCAAGCTCAAGGAAGCCAGGCTGTAGGTTGTGGGGCAAAGCTTTTCTTGCAAACTCAACCGCAGTCTGTGGCGCAGCCCCGCTCAGATATGCAACTAGCCCAGCTCTTATGGATCTGTAGTACATAACTTCTGAGCCAGCCTTCTCCTCCATAGCCAGAGCAATTGGGCCAAAAATACCATAAGACAGCCAAACACCAAGTAAAGTCCCAACCAGCGCCCCCCCGATAAGCTTACCAAGAACTTCTGGTGGTTCGGAGATAGACGCCATTGTTTTAATAACCCCAAGAACCGCGGCCACAATACCAAGCGCAGGAATACCTTCTGCCATATGGTGAACCGCATGGGCGGGGTGATGTTCATGATGAGATATTTGCTCTATCTCTTTATCCATAAGCGCCCCTATTTGCACAGGATCTTCATTACCCAGAGATACGATTCGCAAATAATCACATAAGAAATCCAGCGCATGGTGATTGCCATGGAATTTAGGGAATTGGTCAAACAGGTCGCTTTCATGCGGGTTCTCCACATGCTTTTCAAGCGCAAGGAGCCCCTTTGTACGTGCGAGCTTGAAAACAACAAACATCATGCTGAGTTGCTCTATATAATCCTCTTTTGAATAGGCGACTGGCTTTATAAGGCTGTTGAAATACTTCAATGTGCCTTTGATCGTATCCATAGAGTTTGCGATCATAAAGGCGGCAATAGCACACCCCATAATCACCACTATCTCACCAGGGGCAGCAGGCAGTATAACTCCCATAGTCAAATGCATAGCTTTTTCAAAGCCAGCGGTAAGAACAAGGCCTCCAAAGGTACAGGCGAAAACTAGAAAAATTCCGAGTAGCTTCATTATATAGTTCTATCCTCAAACTTAAACGATATGACAAGATGTACGCAGAAGAATTTCATTAGAATTTATAGATGAAACATACACTCATTATGATTGTTTCTGCTCTAATAATCAAGAAGATAGAAAATTATTTTGATAGCAACAACTTAGCAACGTCCCGCGCGGCATACGTTAATACGCCATCTGCTCCCGCGCGTTTGAATGCCATCATGCTCTCCATAATTGCTGCGTCATAATCCAGCCAGCCATTATTCGCAGCCGCCCGCATCATCGCGTATTCACCGCTAACTTGATAAGCAAAGGCCGGTGCCTTAAATTCTTGCTTAACGCGAGCTATTATATCCAGATATGGCATTCCAGGTTTGACCATTACCATATCCGCGCCTTCTTGTAAGTCTAGCGCAACTTCCTGCAACGCTTCATCCGAATTAGCAGGGTTCATCTGGTAAGTCTTCTTATCACCTTGCAACGCCGAGGATGATTGCACTGCGTCACGGAATGGGCCGTAAAAGCAAGACGCATATTTTGCAGCATAAGCCATTATCATCACGTTGTATTTGTCATGTTGATCAAGGGTTTCCCTGATTGCGCCAACACGCCCATCCATCATGTCAGATGGAGCTATTATATCTGTGCCTGCCTCGGCCTGCACAAGAGCTTGCTTACAAAGTATATCGACGGTTTTGTCGTTTAGTATCTCGCCATTTTCTATTATTCCGTCATGCCCATGAGTAGTGTAGGGGTCAAGCGCTACATCGGTAATAATTCCAATATCAGACACGCAATCTTTTAAAGACCTTATAGCGCGGCAAATTAAATTATCTGGATTATACGCTTCACGCCCATCATCCGACTTTTTATCACTCGCAGTTACAGGAAATAGTGCGATAGCATAAATGCCTAAATCTCGTGCGATTTTCACTTCTTTAATTAAAATATCAATAGAATATCGCTCAACATGCGGCATCGAATCAATGCGCTCGCGCTTATTTTTGCCTTCTATGACAAATGCTGGCCAAATAAGATCATTAATGCTGATATTATTTTCAGACACTAAATCTCTGATCCATGGCTGTGAGCGTAGCCTGCGCATGCGTTTCGATGGGTATGAGCTGTTAATCATATTAATTTCTATTATTTTTTTACGTTGTTTTAATATAAAAGATATATAAAAGTACTTTGAGCTTTGATCAATCTTAATTATGATCATAAGTATAAAATATATAGTAAAATTATTTGGAGATATACCGTGACTTCACCTTATTATGAATCAATTCAGCTTATAGAGCGTTTACACCGTCACTTTTTGGACGTTTTAAAGGTCGAGCTTGATAAGAAAAACATACAAGACATTAATAACGTTCAATGTATGATTTTATATAATGTTGGCGAAGAAGAAATGACCGTTGGAGAGCTAACTATACGTGGCTACTATTTGGGTTCTAACGTTTCTTACAATGTTAAGAAAATGGTTGAGAATGAATATCTTGTGCAGGAACGCTCTGTGCATGATAAGCGCTCAATACGCGTAAAGCTATCAGAAAAAGGCAAAGAATTGTGCAAGATGATCTCCGATATGTTTGATCGCCATGAAGAGCAAATTCAAGGTAGTGAAATATCAAGTGAGCGCTTAAACGAGCTTAATAACACTCTAAAAATGCTGGAACGTTTCTGGGCGCAGCAGACTAACTTCAGTGCAGGTTTTTAGTTTTAGCCATGGCATCTGATATTCTTAATGGTCGTGAAATTATTATAGAATTTCACCCCGTTGGTAATGTGGTGAAGGTATCCGCAATGGATATTGCTACGCTCACCGAGATTTCTATCCAAGGCCCCAAAGCAAGCCCAAAAGAAATATTGCAAAAAAATGCTCTAAAACGTCTTGAGTATGTATTGAAGAAAAAGGGTTTGATTTTATAGGGCATAGAGTCGTATAAATAACTCTCACTTCTATATGTAGACGAGGTATTTTATGGATAAAATTGCTATTGCTTGTGATCATGGTGGCTATGAGCTTAAAGAAGCAATAAAGCTTCATTATGCTGGGCGTATAGAATTTGCCGATTTCGGCACAGATTCCCCTAGTTCAGTAGATTACCCCGATTACGCACAAAAAGTCGCGAGAGCTATTACTAATGGTGAAATCGACAGTGCTATTCTGATTTGCGGAACAGGTATAGGCATGTCTATTGCGGCTAATCGCTATCCAAGCGTTCGTGCTGCGCTTTGCACCGACAGCACTATGGCATTAAGAACGCGCCTGCATAATGATGCCAATGTCTTAGTTTTAGGCGCGCGCATTATCGGCAGAGAGGTTGCCCTTGATATCATTGACACATTTATCAGCACAGGATATGAGGGCGGCCGTCACGATGCTCGCCTCGAAAAATTATCAATAACAGATTAACTAATTTTATAAAGAAGGATACTCAATACTATGAGCAATGCAGCAGAAAATATAGAAAACTTTGATGATAATGGCTTTTTCACTGAAGAGCTAGAGAGCAGAGATGCTGCGGTATTTGGCGCGATTAAAGGCGAGCTCAAACGCCAGCAATCACAAATAGAGCTTATTGCTTCGGAAAATATTGTGTCTCGTGCAGTTATGCAGGCTCAAGGATCAGTTTTTACTAATAAATACGCGGAAGGCTATCCGGGTAGACGCTATTATGGTGGTTGTGAGTTTTCTGATGTTGTTGAGGACTTGGCTCGTAATCGCGCGAAGGAATTATTCGGAGCAAAATATGCTAATGTGCAGCCTAACTCTGGCTCACAGGCTAATCAGGGCGTTATGATGGCATTGCTACAACCGGGTGATACTATCCTTGGGATGAGCCTTGCTGCTGGTGGTCACTTAACCCATGGCGCAGCCCCTAACCAGTCAGGTAAATGGTTTAATGCCATTCAATATGGTGTGCGCGAAAGCGACTCGCTGATTGATTATGATGAGGTTGAGCGTCTAGCTAAAGAACATAAGCCAAAGATGATAGTTGCAGGTGCATCTGCATATCCTCGTCACATTGATTTCAAACGTTTCCGCGAGATTGCCGACAGTATCGGTGCTTATCTTTTCGTTGATATGGCGCATTATGCGGGTCTGATCGCTGCTGGTACTTATCCATCTCCTATCGAGCACGCACATGTTACAACAACCACCACGCATAAAACTTTGCGCGGGCCTCGTGGTGGAATGATTTTGACTAATGATCTTGATATATTCAAAAAGATTAACTCTGCTATTTTCCCGGGGATTC
>DAOWDF010000264.1 GCA_030639165.1 Alphaproteobacteria bacterium | reverse complement strand
CGAAAATGTTAGTGTCGCTAGTGATGTGCAGCTTATAAAAGCTAGAAACCCGCGCAAAGAATTCAGTCATATAGTTGCAGAATTTTATAATGCTCAGCCAGAAAATATTATTGCGGTTACAGGCACTAATGGTAAAAGCTCAGTAGTTCATTTCGTTAACCAGCTATGGGCTGTACTTGGCTTTAACTCCTCTATTATTGGGACACTATCTGGCAGCATGACAACCCCTGACAGCGTATCTTTGCATGAAACTCTTGCGCAAATGTCGGTAGATGGCGTTACGCATGTTGCGCTAGAAGCTTCAAGTCATGGGCTGGAGCAATATCGCATGGATGGAGCTCAGATTAATGTTGCAGCCTTCACCAGTTTTTCACAAGATCACCTTGATTATCACCTTGATATGCAAAGCTATTTAGCAGCTAAATCACGTCTGTTTGCAGAGGTGTTGCCTCTTGGCGGAGTTGCTGTTTTGAACGCCGATAGCGTTGCCTATGATGAGCTTAAATCAGTGTGTAAGCGACGTGGAAATCGCGTGTTATCTTATGGTGAGCAGGGCGCAGATGTTAAGTTACTATCTTGTGAGATAAGTGGCATTGCGCAGGATATTGAAATTGATGTTTTGGGTAAGGCATATAGTTTACGTGTGCCTCTTATAGGTAAGTTTCAGGTGGAAAATGCTCTATGTGCTCTTGCTTGTGTGCTTACAGAATATCCTGAAAAAGCAGAATTGTTAGTAGACGCTCTTTCTAAATTAGAAGGCGCTGCGGGGCGTTTGCAGCATGTAGCGTCTAAGGATGGTGAGCTTAATACTTATGTTGATTATGCCCATACGCCTGATGCGTTGGAAAATGTTCTTGAAGCTCTACGACCTCATACACCTGGCAAGTTGATATGTGTTTTTGGCTGCGGCGGTGATCGTGATAAGTCAAAGCGTGCGCTTATGGGTAAGGCCGCTGTACATTGGTCTGATATAGCCATTGTTACTGATGATAATCCGCGCAGTGAAAATCCTGCTGATATACGCAAGGAAGTTATTGGTAATAACAAGAATATCTGTGAGATAGCTGATAGGCGCGAAGCCATAGAATTCGCTATAGAAAAATTAAGCAAGAACGATATTTTGCTAGTGGCTGGTAAAGGTCATGAGCAGGGTCAGATCATCGCTGGCGTAACAAAGCCTTTCGATGATGTCAAAGAAATTGAAAAATCTTTAAATAAAAGAAAGAGAATTACATGATTAAGAATAATCGTTATTATTGGTCGAGTTTAAAAACAAAAACTGTAACAGTAAGTGTTGAGCCTAAGGCTCGCCAGCTTGGTGTGGTTTTTCGCGTCGGTAATATGATTGATCTTGGAACTGGCCGTCAAACTGTTATGTTAGAACATGTCGATCATCCGAAATCCAGCCGCAAAGGCAACGGTGTTGGCAGTGTTAATGTTCCTTTTAGAATGGGAAATCTTGACTTTATCTATACATCAGTGCAATCTCCTAAGATTCAAAATGTGTCAGATTTACTTTCTTCTCTTTATAGGGATGAAGATATAGAAAAGATAATAACTGATGTTTTATCGCCGGGTGATATACTTGTGTTTAAGCAAGATAGAAAAACCATGACGATGGAAATGATGGATACGCTGCGAGTTGTTAAGGCTAATTCTTACAATAAAAGTAAGGCCCACGCCCGGTATATTTAATTGTAGAAGTTTTTGCGAGGTAAGGTTACTTTGCTCGTGATTAAACCTAGAAAGCTTTAAAAATGCTATATAATCTTTTGACGCCATATGCGGATCAATTCCTGTTTTTTGATTTGTTCAGGTCTGTAACATTCCGCACAGGCATGGCAATGATGACCTCTTTAATTATCTGTTTTTTGATAGCTCCACGCATGATCAGGTGGCTCAAATCAAAACAAAAAGAGGGGCAGCCAATACGCGCCGATGGTCCTGAAACTCATTTTGCAAAAGCCGGCACTCCGACTATGGGCGGGTTAATGATCCTGATATCTGTTTGTATAAGCACACTTATATGGGCAGATTTATCAAATTCATTTATATGGTATGCTTTGCTAATAATGGTTGGCTATGGCGCTATAGGGTTTGCAGATGATTTTTTAAAGCTTACCAAGCGTAACTGCAAAGGATTGTCAGGGAGGCTTAAAATCATAGGTCAGGTCGTAATTGGTGTTATTGTAACTGTAGGTATTATGAATGCTATGCCAGAAGGTTTGCAGACCCATGTTGCGCCTCCATTCTTTAAGGACGTACTTATAAATATCTCATGGTTTTTTATTCCGTGGTCACTAATAGTTATTATCGGCGCATCAAATGCGGTTAATCTAACCGATGGCCTTGATGGGCTAGCAATTGTTCCTGTTGCCATAGCAGCAGCTTGCTTTGGATTGATCGCTTACTTGGTTGGCCATGTCGATTTTTCTGCCTACCTATATCTTAATTATGTCCCTGGGACTGAAGAGCTAGCCATAATTTGCGGTGCATTGATTGGCGGAGCTATGGGCTTTCTTTGGTATAACGCTCCACCAGCCGCGATATTTATGGGCGATACGGGCTCTCTTGCCATGGGCGGGTTGCTAGGCGCTATGTCGGTAATGACCAAGCATGAAATAGTTTTGGCGATTATCGGCGGTCTATTTGTACTTGAAACTGTATCTGTAAT
>DAOWDF010000129.1 GCA_030639165.1 Alphaproteobacteria bacterium | reverse complement strand
GGATTTGGAATCCGTTGCTCTACCAACTGAGCTACACCCCTACACCAAACAGGACAAAATCTTATAAGTAATGTCCTTACTTCAAACTCTTAAGTAATGGTTATTTCACATTTGGTCAACAAAATATTCTTAATAATATAAAATCGCACCAATCATCCCCCTACCCAATTAGCAATCGAGATAACAATCGCAGTGATACATAAAGAATAAGCATTGCTGTCATTAGCTGCACTATTCTTGCATTAAGCCTAACCGCCCCCATATATGATCCAATTTGCCCGCCTACAAATACAGCAGGGAATAATATCAAATATGGCGATATACCTACCGATAACTCTTCAAAATTTAGCTTTGATAACTGCCCGACAAGCCCAGCGACAGAGTTCAGGAAAATAAACACGCTGCATGTACCTGCTATCGATTTAACGCTCCCCCATTTAATCAAATAAAGAACAGGAGCAAGGAATATCCCTCCCCCTATTCCTACAAGCCCAGCGATAAACCCAAGGCCTCCGCCAATTACATATGGAAGTAATACCCATTCAGACATTGCCCTATCTTTTATTTCTGATGGTTTTGCCAGTGATGAGCGCAGCATTCTAAAGCTGGATAAAAGCAGCATTACTCCTAGAACCCCGATAAAAGCCATCTCGGATAGCTCTATCATTCCGCCGATATATGCTGCAGGCACAGAAATCGCCACCCACGGCAATATAGCTTTAAAATCAATATGTCCTCCCCGCGCAAATCGCCATACACCGCCAGAGACAACAACCAAGTTACATAGCAGCGATATCACAGGCAATATGCGGTAATCCGTCTCTGCAAGCACCAATAGAGCGCTATAGGTTGACCCTCCTCCAAACCCTACACAAGCATAAAGGATCGCCGTTATAAAGAATGATATAGATAAAATAATCATGATCTTTTACGGCTATCTTTACGGATATCAACTTGCAGAGATAATGATAAATCCCCTAGCTTTACGCTAAGGCCATCACGGCTTTTACCCATACCAGATAACTCTAACAATTTAGGCTTTGGCACGTTTAACACTAGGCCTGCCCCATCATTGTTAACTGAGATATCATCACCACTATCACTAGGTTTAATTTGCGCAACTATCATAGCCTCAGCTTTAAGATCGCCGCCATTAAGCAATATCTCAAGCTCCTCTTCCGAGATTTTAAAACGCAGATTTTGATCTTCTATTCTAACATTCATGATTAACTAGCTCCGCCCATTCTTGCGCAGTATTAAAGTTACGCATTAACGCCTCATATTGCTGCGGCATAGTTAATGCCATAGCACCCTGCTCTGCCAATAAATCACGCACTGAAAATGCTGCGGTTTTTTTATATGGCTGGCAAATTAACGCGGGCAAAGGCTTATTCTCAAAATAACAACCTTGCTTGCTATCCAGCAATAATTGCAGCATTTCCTGCGTTAATAATGGCATATCAACAGGAATAAATAACGCGCCATCATAGCCACTTAAATGCTCCAGAACATCAGTAATAGCGCGCGCAGGGCCATCAAATTTGGCACTATCCTTGATACAGTTATAGCCCTCAATATCACCGCTTACATATACATCTTCAAGCCCACAATCATGCAGCAAATTAATCATATGGTCGATCAACGGCGCGCCCTTATAATCCAGCATCGCTTTATCGCGCCCCATACGTGAGGAACGCCCACCAGCCAGAACCACGCCTGCAATTTTCACTTAACTTGCCTCCGCCAATGAATGCCCAGGCAGCCACTCGCTCTTGCCTTCAGGGTAGTGCTCCTTCTTCCAAATTGGAGAGCGTTTCTTTAGCTCCTCAATAACGTAGCGACAAGATTCAAAGCTATCTGCCCTATGCGCCGAACTAACCGCTATAATAACGCTGATCCCGCCTATCGGAAGCTCACCTTTATAATGCGCAACATAATATTTAGTGCCAGCCCAGCGCTCCTGCGCTTCCTCACAAATCGCGGCAAAGGTAGCCTCAGCCAGCCCCTCATGAACATCGTAAGTCATGCCCTGAACTTGGTTGCCCTCATGGTGGTTACGCACCACGCCGATAAATGTATCAATAGCACCATGCGCATCATCCATCACAAAGTCACATGCTGTTTGTATATCCAGCGGAGCGGTTAATATTTCGGTATGTATAGAGCTGCTCATACCCTACCCTCCACAAACAGGAGGCAGGATAGAGAGCGTGGCGCTTTGCTCAAACACATATGATTTAGGCAAGATCGTATTATCATTGGCCAAAGCAGAGTCATGCACCAGTTCGCCAAGTTCTTTAGATAAAGCCTCTTTAACCTGATCCATATTACTGCCAGATACTACGCGCAGATTGACGCTATCACCGAACTTTCTAAACGCTCCATATAGCTTTATTTCCAGTGTAATATCGCTCATTACTACGCCACTTCCAAAGGAGCAAAGCCCTGTTTCTTAATCTTTGCCAGCGCGTCACCAATAAACGGAGCGATGATCTCCCAACATTCCTTAACCGCATTCGGACTTCCCGGAAATGCAATAATCAAGGTTGATCCGCACATCCCCGCGCTCATCCGTGAGAGCCATGCAGTATCAGTAAAATGCAGGCTTTCTGAACGCATATAATTTCCTAAACCGTCCAAAACCCGCTCACAAATTTCTTCCAGCACTTGCGGGGTAACATCGCGAGGCCCCGGCCCCGTCCCACCAGAAGCAATCAACAAATCAGGCTGTTCAGAGCTACAAATATCGCGCAGGGTTTTAGCAATACCGTCAAAATCATCGGGAATGACTTTCTTCTCGATCAAATCAGCACCAGCCGCGCCCAAAATATCCATTAACGCCGCGCCAGATTTATCTTCATAAGTACCGCTAGCTGCGCGGTCACTCATCACAACTACGCCCGCTTTTAGCCCTTGCAAAATCCGCTCATCAGGTAATTGATCCGCCAGCCAATCAGGAATACCGTCTTTATTAGTAAACACCCCGCTCTTACCACCAGTTTTCACCAATAGCTTAATTTCGCCAATTTCTAAATCAGGGTCAACGCCCTTGGTCAAATCCCAAATAGTCAGCAGCGCAATATTAGCGCCTGTCAAAGCCTCCATCTCCACGCCCGTCTTGGCATAGGCCGCTGCTTGGCAATAAACGCTAACACTATTATCACCATCATTCAGCGCGCAATGAATGGTAACTTGATCCATTGGCAAAGTGTGACACATAGGGATAAGGTCAGGAGTTCTCTTCG
>DAOWDF010000151.1 GCA_030639165.1 Alphaproteobacteria bacterium | reverse complement strand
TGCGAAAAAGCCAATGTCATGGAATCTGGCAAATTATGGCGCGAAGATGTTACTGCTCTGCACGCTAACGAATATAGCGATGTGAATCTGGAACACATGTACGCCGATAATTGTGCAATGCAACTGCTGCGTAATCCATCACAATTTGACGTGATAGTCACCGATAATCTATTCGGAGATATTTTGAGCGATGAAGCCGCAATGCTGACAGGATCATTAGGAATGTTGCCCTCCGCATCATTGGGTCACAAAGGTTCAGTGGCTCTTTATGAACCGATCCATGGATCAGCTCCTGACATTGCAGGTCAGGGAAAAGCCAATCCCCTAGCCACTATTTTAAGCCTAGCCATGTGCCTACGCTACTCACTTGACCAAGGTGCATTGGCGCAAAAAATTGAGGATGCTGTGCAAAATATCCTTAATTCAGGCACACGTACAGCCGATATAATGGGGGATAACTGCCACGAAGTCTCGACTTCTGAAATGGGTGATGCTCTAATAAATGAATTAGGAAAATAATTTAGAGAGTAAAACCCCATGATAGCAAGCCTCATTATAATACTTCACTTAATGGGCTTAATTACTCTCGAAAGCGCAACCACCTCCCTTTATATTGCAGGAGCAATACTTATAATTGCAGAAATTGGCGTAGTTTCCTTTGGGTTGCTTGCGCTTAACGGCATAATTGCAATATACGCTGCTTATGCCCTACAAACTGGTGCGGGCATAATATTCGGAATTCCAATCGGCTGGTCATTGCTTTTCGCCATATCCTTTATTGAATTAACCCTTATCGGAACTGTAATATTCGTGCATATGCGCTTGCGTAGAATGAAAGCCACAACCGGAAAGCAAGGCATGATAGGCAGAAATACTCAAATCATAGAATGGAACGAAACAAGTGGCTCTGTCAATTTTGAAGGCGAAACATGGAAGGCAAAGTCAAGCGCTCCCCTTGAATTAAAAGAAGGCGATGAAGCCGTCATAGCAGATGTCAATAAATTAGATCTAATAATAAATTCTATATAAGCAGGAGAACCACAATGCCATTTTTTGTACCCATTTTAGTTTTTATACTAATCATACTTTTTTCATCGATAAAAATAATTCAAGAATATGAGCGTGGCGTTATCTATACTCTAGGTCGCTATACCAGCAACCGCGGCCCTGGTGTGCAAATAATTTTTCCATGGCTACAGCGGGTTTTGATCGTTGATATGCGTATTAGAACCGAGGATGTACCTTCACAAGATGTTATTTCCAAAGATAATGTCTCTGTAAAAGTTAATGCTGTGCTTTATTATCGCGTAGTCGATCCAGGCTTGGCTATCAATAAAGTTGAAGATTTTATTGATGCGACGAGCCAGCTCGCGCAGACAACTTTGCGTTCTGTTCTTGGTAAGCACGAAATGGATGAAATGCTATCTAAACGTGATCAACTTAATAAAGATGTGCAAGAAATACTCGATCACCGCACCGAAGGTTGGGGTATTAAGGTCACTAATGTCGAGATTAAAAATGTCGATCTGGACCCCACAATGATCAGAGCCATAGCCAAGCAAGCAGAAGCGGAGCGTGAACGTCGCGCTAAAATCATTAACGCCGAAGGTGAGCTGCAGGCTGCTGAAAAACTTGATGAAGCATCAGCTATTCTTTCTAAACGCCCTGAGACTATGCAATTGCGCTATCTAGGAACAATGGCTGAATTCACAAACTCCAAAGGAAATACAATTATCCTTCCCCTGCCAATGGATATATTAGGCGGATTAAAGGATGTTGTTAAGGCAGTTGGTAATAAATAACTAGCCAAATGCTAACCTTAAATACACCACCCACAAAAAAAGAGGCTGAACCCAGCCTCTTTTCGTAAATTATATATATGATATTAAGGTTACCCTTGGATACGAACGGCAACTGAACAGGCAATAGTCTGATCAATTTCATCATAATTAGTACCATCATAACAACCACTAGCATCATCACCAATAACACTACCTGTTAATGGCTGACCGTCATCCATTTTACGATCAATACGCGCCGCCTGTGACGGTGTTGAAAGACCGGTATCTGCATCTACCGCAGCTGGCTGACCAGTTAATACTAGATAAGCACCTGCACGAACTGTAGTAAAGCTAGTCTCACCAGTCGCAGTATGACCAACAGTATAACCACCACCTATTGATGCGGACGGAAAAGCCAGACCTAATGTAGTAGAAGCAG
>DAOWDF010000241.1 GCA_030639165.1 Alphaproteobacteria bacterium | reverse complement strand
TTTACAGCAGTGCAATAATAATCGCCTTCTTTTACTATTATACGGGATTTAAACCCTGTTTTTTTGCTAGCCGTGGCCATTCTTGAAAGGTAAACTTCTGCATAATCACCTTGCCATTTTTCAAATAAAGTCTCATCAACGCCTGATACGCATATATTACAATCCGTCCCTAATCTTTCGGCTGTATCAGCAACATCCTTCATAAACTGCACAAAGCCACTATGGCCTCTATATTGTGTAATGGTTTCTTTTGGTTTCAATTGTACTCCATAAGGGATAAATTCAATGCCTTTATCTTCAAAAGCATTTACCAATTTTTTAATTGTGCTGCCTTTGGTTTCGTAATCGTCATTACCTTGCCCATCTTTAAATACATTTACAATTGTTGGGGGGGAAACTTTGGCAAGCTTACATAGCTCCGTTTGATTTATACCAAGAAGCCCCATTGCGCCGCGTAATTGTTCTTTTGTTATGTTCATAACGCCCATCCTAATGTAATTTAGTTTAAAATAAATTAAAAATAAATAAATAGCAATGCTTATTTTATGCATAATAGTACATTACTCATAACATCTTTAATAAATATTTAAACTATTTTAAATAATATTCAATTTTATATTGACTCTTATTCCATAATGAGATTATAACCAATCCATCGCATAACTGATTATGTGAAGAAATGAAGGTTTCGTGTGTAGGGATGAGAGTGTGTAAAACTCATCCTAAAATTATAAATAACTGAGTAGGATGTGTGTAATTATGAATACCCAAATCAAAAAACAAATAGATCAAGATAATGAACAAGATCGCGTAATAGATTTTGTATATCAAATGGCGCGTAAGCGTTTGCGTACTAGCTTAAGTGAACTTCGCACCATTAAAGCTATACGAGATCAAGTCGAAATCAATAGAGCTAATTCCTCAAGCTAATATACCCCACATATTAGTTTTGAGGTTACTCATGTCACCTTGGTCGTAACTCCCCACACACGGAAATGACCAAGGTGGCACCCACTTAACAATATAATTGTGATTTTTAGATTTTGCCGTCCCCACGCTAAATCTAAAAGCCCCTTGCTGCCCTGATTTTCTCCCTCCCCCCTTCCCACACAGATGGTCAGGGCAGCTTTTTTAAAAAGGAATATTATTATGACTGCGTATAAAATAGCTATAATCGGCGGTGGAGCCAATGGAGTTTCAGCTCTAAATGAATTAGTAACTCAATTATCTGAAGCAGATAATTATAAGAAAACTGAAATTAAATGAACGTTTTTCTGATAAACGAATAGAGTATTTGAGAAACCGTCCTAATTATCTCAACAACAAAAACGGTTGGGAAATAAGGATTAAGGGTTTGAGGGATTAATTTTTTTAATCCAATTGATACTCTTCTATTTGCTCATAACAGTTGATGATTATTTTTTCTAAAAGTCTAGCATACGCCGAATTGTGAACCGTATGATTTTCAGTACCGCATCGCCATCCATGTTTTTCGCTATAGCACCCATCAAGGGAATTATAAAGATTCCAATAAAGCCTCCCATATCCAGAACGGATTTCTTCTAGGTTCTTTTTCGTTTCAGATACCAGACTGGGCGACTCAGGAAAAAGATATTTTTCGGATAATTCAATGATATGTTTTTCCATACACAGTGCGCTATCTAAAATTCCTGCGCGCTGTCTATTTGTATTGATGCTATCTCTGTCTTCTTGTGATATTGCCCAACACGCATTAATAGCCTGCTGCGCTTTTTGCTGCGCCAAAGATTTATGATCATCATTTGATGCATAAGAAGCTATTGGTAAAAAATAATATGCAACAAGGCAGAGAAATATTAATGTTTTTTTCATAGGATGAATTATTAGCTAATCAAAATAAATTATCAAGCTCTGTAACTTTTTGTATTGTACGTTATCACACATTGTTATGGAATTATTGGTTGCGAAAATTTGCAACCCACTAGATTTGAAAAAGGCTGCTCAAATGCAGTATCAGTTGGTTGCGGGGGTAGTGTACAAATCCTGAAGCCATGTCCTTGATCCACAAAAAAACCAAGAGCCACGGATCAAGACACCACGCACATGCGCCCCTGTATTGGCAAATTTTTATCTACAATTTCTACTCTATAAATAATACCATTAGGGCAGCTATTTGACTTATACGCTCTCATTGCATCAATTTTTTCACAAGAAAATGTGCTGTTAAGCCTAGAGGGTTTGTCAGGATATTTAGCTCCCCTTACTGCTTCTAAAATATTCTCAGACTCCTACCAATCATGAGCCTTCCCTGTGGCAAGAATTATACTCCCCCAATTTCCTGAATCTATGAGATCACCGATGCCGTAATCTAAATCTGTGCAATGAAAGTTAGACATAGATAAAATCTAGCACATATTTTTTATGCCGTATATTATCACTCTAACTATGGAATTTTTAGATAGTAAAATCCTTATAATATTGAGATTAGATACGCATGAGCCTTTCCTTGATGACGCCGGACTTATGAATTACATCGCGTGCAGCAAATCTTAGGATTTTCAGACCTCTGCTCTCAACATAGGCATCGCGGCGCTCATCGTGTTTGATGGCTTCGGCAGTAAGGTGAATGTCGCCATCAACTTCAATATCGTAACGATCTCCTGAAGGAGAATTGAGCATAAAATCAAGACGGTACTGCCCAAATTCGTATTGGGGTGTATAGCTCAGCTTTAGACTTTCTAACACTTCTGTCATCGCTTTTTCAGCTTCATTCATAGGGTGTTGTTGTTGCTTTCGAATGCGCTCAGCGTAAGTGGCGAGTTGATGTAAGGGTGTATCAGGTGAGGCTGCTTGGCATGCATAAAGATCACCAACAATATAGAGTAAATTTTTTGCTCGGGTGACCGTGACATTAATCAAATCTTTTTGAGCTGCTGCAAATTTAACGAGATAATTTTCCATGCCTTCTGCAACAACAGGAGAATAAACCAAAACGTCACACTCACTTCCTTGAAAACTATGCGCTGTACCAATTGTAAAGCGATCCTCAATGGACTGAAACCAAGAGAGTTTTGATAATGCTTTGCGCATTTCCTCAACTTGTTTACGAAAAGGCGTTACAATACCATAGGTTATTTTAGGGTCAGTAAATAAGCCTTGCTCCGCCCAGCGTTCAAATGTCTGTGCTGTTTTCTCAATTTCTGCTGGATTCCAGGCACCCTTTTTAGCCTTACGCACTTCTCCCACCGTATTGTGCCATATGAGGCCGTGCTCATCGATGGGCAATCGATTTTGAAATTGCGATAGCGCTATTTGTTCAACAAGTTTTCCATCATAAAAATTGAGGTTTGAGAACTCAATAATATCAGGGTGGCAACGATAATGCTGTTTCAAAAATGATGTGGATTCTGCAGATGCATAAGAACGATCAAAGGCAGATCTGCGCGTAAATGACCATTCATCGACAATTTCTTCTATACCTATCTCTTGGGCGATAGCGTGATCCATATCATCTTTTAGTGATGTTATGTGCTTAAATTGATGAGGGTCACCAATAAGAACAGCGCGTTTGGCGCGATAAAGAAGCGGAATGATAGAAGGGATATCACACTGTCCGGCTTCATCAATGACAACCAAGTCAAACAATGCTGCTTGTGGAGGCATAATTGCACTGGCGGATTGATTTGTTGTGATCCAAATTGGAAAAAACCGTTTTAATGCGTTTATGGATCTTGCAAGTCGCTTATGCCTGCCGGCATCATAGTTATCAATATCCTTAAAATAGTTTTTAAAGGCTTCTACAGCCTCTTTAGTTTGGCTTTGAATATTATGAAGCCACCATTTTTCAAATAATATTTGGGAAGTCTTTGATTTTTTGGTTTTTAAATCGAATATGTCAGAAATTGAAGAATGCTGCGTTATTTTTACTTCTAACTTCCGGCGTTTTTGGATGCATAAACTCCAGTTTTGATGCTGTAATAAATATTCAACAGCTTGCTGCGCTTTATTTACGGACTCATCCCAAGATTCATCTAAAAGAAGCCAACCTTCGTATTCTGATAAGCATTTATCATTGCCACACAGCTTGGTGAGTTGTGCATTATGTACACTTACAAATTTCTCCAAGCCAAACAGTTTATAGCGCAACCAAAGCCAAAAACCGGAATGACTATGCTTACGTAAATTTTTAAGGAGGCTTTGGTTCAAAGTGATTGGATCAATATCAGAAAATTGCTGAACCCAGCTTTCCGGAAGACTTTGCTCAATAAGTTTTTCTTTATTGTGTAGTTTTGATATATCTTCTTGTAAGAGCTGTGCCTTTTTTAGTGATGTGCGTGCTTTTATAATCTCTCGTTCTAACTCCGCAAACTCTTCTTTTTCTGCATCTGATGAAAGGTCTGAGAGGTCGCTAGTTTCAGCGCGCTCTAACAAAGAGAATATTATTTTATAACAGGCTTGCCTCTTGCTCTGATTGCCCAGACGCATAAGCCAATTTCCTATGCCTCCGGTGTTTTGTCCTAAACGCTCATACACACCGTCAACGGGCATATTGTTATTGCTGGAGAATAAAACTGTCTCGTTGTTATAAACCGCACTCGCTAGCAAAGCCGTGACCACTTGTGTTTTCCCGGTTCCAGGAGGCCCAGTAACAACAGATAATGGTTCTATTAACCCTTTAGCTACAGCTTCTTCCTGTTGAGCGTTAAGCGAACCAATTTCTAAGATAGATGGATCAATTTTATTGTAACCATTTTCCTCTGTAGTGTTTTTTTCTGCCTGAAGAAAGTACTTTAGGGCAGTATCTTTGCTATATGCATTCTTATCTTTAAGTAGGTGGGTAAGATCATATCGCTGCCCAGATCGTGAGCCGCCATAATTTGTACGGAAAAGAATGGGTAGCTCTATCCATTCACGTTCTGATTTTTTTGCAAGAGAGGGTATATAAGATTTTGCAGCCTTAATGCGCGCCTCGAAACTACCAAACTCTCCTTCAAGCTCTTCACAAATGCGCTGCGTTTCTTCTGCGCCATACTGTTTAACAAAGTGCATTCGGTTTACTGAAAAGCTTTTGATTTGAGGAAGAATACGCAAAGTATTCTGATCAGAAAATTCTGCCTCAACTTCTATAAAAAAGAGAGGGGAAAGCATGTCTTTATCATCTACAAAAACGGGAAAACCATATTGAAGATCAATGAGCGTTTCTGTATCTGGGGCTTTGCGTTCAACAAATCTTTTTTGCCTGCTATCCGTGATTGGGATCTCTAGCTGAGGCAAGTCTTTTGAAAACAGGGTTTCATCTTCATTATTGTGTAAGAAGATATAGCTTTTATTTTCTTGGTTTTTTCTAAGTTGTAGATGCGTTGCCTCCTCCGCATCCATGCAGGAGAGATAATATTTTAGTAAAGATTTGAAAGTTTTTTGATCCATGCGCATCTCTTCAAGAGTTAATTAATAACTTATTTTTAATTCCTAGCTTCCAAAACATCCAACAGCACCACCATCGCATAAGTATCTTGCTTACAATATTCAGTGAGATTATCCCACAAGGCAGGCAAATCAGATTCACTTAGCTCGCCCTTTAAAAATGCTCCGTACTGTAACATGGCGTCGCTGCCATTGGCGATTTCCAAATCGTCATAACTAAGATCCGTAAACGCGGGCAGAACCGCTTTGATAGATGCGGAGCTTTTCTGTTCTGGTTTATACAGCCAGCGTTTTTTGAATGGCACAAGAAGATCAATAATGCGTGCATTAATCGCTTGAATTGCTGCTGCATGCTCAGGAAACTCTGCTGCCAATTCCTTGTTACGCGTGATTTCAAAGGCCTGATTATAAACGATCACACTTCCTTCTTGGCCGCATAACTCAACTAATTGCTGGGTAAAAGCAGGGCGTGGATCGGATTGCTCTTTATGCAGATACTCATGATGCGTTAGTTCTGCGCCTGGTTCTTGTTGAATATGAAC
>DAOWDF010000276.1 GCA_030639165.1 Alphaproteobacteria bacterium | reverse complement strand
GCGCTTCATGTATTCGCCACGATATGGTGCTTTCTTTTACACCATAGAGTTTTGCAACTTCCTTATGTGACAAGCCCTGCGCAGCAACAAGTATAAGCGTTTCCTTTTGCGCATCCGGCAATTTATGTATCTCTGCCCAGACTTGGCTAGCATAAACCCTATCATCAGCTCCGCTATCCTCTGCGGCAAGAACCTCTAATAGCTCACAACCATCAGGATGGCGTTTTTGTGATTTATACCAATCCTTAGCCGTATTAATAACCAAACGATAAAGCCAGCTGGTAAATTTAGATGAACCATTATAGCTACCTATACCACGCGCCAGCTTAATACAGGCCTCTTGTGTTATATCCTCCGCATCACGCGGGCTACTACACCATTTGAAAGCCATCTTAAACATGGTTTCATAATATGCATTAACCAGCCCCTCAAAGGCGTCGGAATCACCGTCAACCGCACGGTTAATCAAATCTTTGTCTTCAATATCAAATGCCATTAAAACCATCACAAAAAGGAACTCACCGTCATCTTATATAAATAAGACGATTCGAAAAGATATAACCTTGGAAAAAATATTAAAAAGCTGATAAACAAAAAACCTAAATTTATATTAATAGAGGTTTGTTTTGACGCGCAGCAATATTTTTCCGCTTATATTTATGATCGGAATATCTTTAATTCCTGTTTTATCCGTGCATATGCCACGTAGCCTAAGCTTTACGCCATTGCTATTGGGATTAGTTATGAGCATATGGTGGGCATTCATAAAAAAAGAAAAGCTGATATTTTCAAAATCATATATCTATTCGATTCTTGGAATATGCGCCATATGTATTATCAGCAGCTTATGGTCAATAGAACCTATGGATGCATATAAAAAGGCACTTAAAGTATCGGCCATTCTGATACTGAGCATACCGCTATTCAGTTTTGCCTCTTCAGTAAGATTAGCTACATTAAAGCCTTACCTATGGCTATTCCCTATGGCCGTTACATTGGCTGCTCTTTTATGCAGCTTCGAGTTAGTATTTAACCTGCCTATCTATCAGTTAATACATGCTGTAGAAGCAAATTATGAAGTTAATACCTCAGCTCTGAATCCCGGTATTATATGCGTTACCTTCTCTTATTTTGCTGCACTTTTATTCATTAGCCATATGGATGTTTCGCAAAGGAAAAAGTATTTAGCGATCGCAATAATGAGCATAAGCCTCATGATTATGCTCTCACTATCACAAAGCCAGTCCGGGCAGCTAGCCTTTATTCTTGGCGGGGTTATGCTCTTATTATTCCCACATAAACGCAAACGTTCTTGCTCTATTTTGGCGCTTTTAATTATAGGAGCCATGCTACTTACTCCATTCATTGTAAATATATTATTTGATGCATTAATTGGTAATGCTCAGGAAATACCATGGCTAAAAGATGGCTATGCAGGCAACCGCATAGAAATTTGGGAATTTGTTATGAGGCACGCGCTAAACAGCCCGTTCTACGGCCATGGCATAGAAGCTACTCGCTACACTGAGTTTGAGCATGGCTACATATACCATAGATTAGGGAGCGTTCTTCACCCGCATAATTTTTCAATCCAGTTATGGATGGAGTTTGGTATTATTGGGGTATTGGCAGCTAGCACATTAATAACGCTTATTATGAAGAATGTAGGATCATTGACTATCAGTGATAAGAAAGTCTCTACATCGTTATTTATAGCTATATTAACAGTATCCGCCATGGGATATGGGATGTGGCAAAGCTGGTGGCTAGGGCTAATCGTATTTTTAATCGCAATTTGCTGCGCGGTTGCTAAAAAGCAAGATTAACTACGGCAGCCAGATGATATATTAGATCCCATTTCGACCACATCGAGATATTCTTTGGTTTGAGAAGTTTTATATAGAGAGCCGATAAACATTAATGCGGCATCAGGGATATTCTCGTAAGTGGTTCCAGTTAAATCTATATTTTTACGCTGGTACTTCTTAAATACTCCGTCAATTTTTCTGCGCTTCTTAATAGATACCAGAGTATCTACAATAGCTGCATTTAAAGACGCACAAGCATCATTGACCAAAGACATATCATATTGCGCGCCTGCATCTGAATTAGGCTGTGCATTAGCTACGCATTTTTGGTACCCCACCATATTATTGAGCAGAGCTTTCTCAAGGCCAGTTTTGCGGATTTTTTTATAAATATTATTATATAATGGCTGCATTATCTTTATATCGACGGCCTCCTCAACGGACAGACCTTGCCTATATTTTTTGGCCACAACACCAAACATACTGGCTTTCATTGCGCAGCCTTTTTTATCCTTTGAATATAGCATGTCTTCAACATCACCAAATTCATTGATCAGTTCATCTTGGCTTTTCTTATATTCTTGCGCTGACTCCCTAGCTTTACCTTCAGGGTCTTTAACCGTCTGTGCATTTGATACGACTGGTGAAGCTATAGCTATAACCGCCAGCGCTACTGTAACAAAACCTAGATATCTATAACTATTGTGATTTAAATTGCTCATACAAAATTATACACACAACTCTTATTAAAGAACAAGTTTGAATAATGGTTACTCTACGTCAAAAACACCGCTATCAATAATATCACCAGAGGCTGCGATAAAGTCAGGGTTTAATAATTCGGGATTAGAACCACCATATTTGAGAGGCTGTCCTTTCATATCCACGATATCCCCGCCAGCAGCGCGAAGTATAGCATGACCCGCAGCAGTATCCCACTCGCAGGTAGGGCCAAAGCGTGGATATAAGTCCGCCTTACCGCTGGCTATAGTGCAAATTTTAATCGAACTAGAGCGGCGAACAATTTTCTTAACTTTGAATTGATCTAATAGCTTTTCTTGACCTTCAGCATTCCCATGGTGACTGCCTAGCATTACTGTAAGTCCCACTTTAGGCATTTTACGTGATCTTATATCTTTATCACTTTCACTATCTTCCAAATTCCTTACAGCTTTTTTACTTCCATCATCTTCAATATATCCAGCATAGGTCTCCCCGCTTTCGGGTGCATATATAACCCCTAAGACTGGCTCGTATTTATGTATGAGCGCAATATTAACGGTAAAGTCAGCCTCACCTGCCACGAAAGCACGAGTACCATCAAGCGGGTCAACCAACCAGAAATAATCATGCTCTGAGAAGTCTATATTATTACAATCTGCAAAGCTTTCCTCTCCAACAAATAATATATCAGGCAATATATTAGATAAACGATTCTTAATTAGAATTTCGGCTTCTTTATCAGCCACGGTTACTGGCGAACCGTCTTCCTTATAAGTAACTCCCATATCTTTAATGCCGTCAGCATATTCCAAAATAAGCTCGCCAGCTTCAACAGCGTGGCGACGCACCATATTACAAAGTGCTGCTCTGTGAGATAATATTTTAGATGACATGTAATTTAAGTCCTTCTTATAAATTAGCGCCCAATAGAAGTATATTTAAAGCCGTGATCGTTCATTTGATCTGCCTTATAAATATTACGCAAATCTACTATAATATCCCCCGCCATCGCTGCATGCAGGCGATCAAGATCCAATGCCCTGAACTCATTCCATTCAGTTATAATTACTATAGCATCAGCGCCATTAGCCAAAGAATATGCATCATCGTGCCATGAAACATCATCAATCATGTTTTTGGCGGCATCCATTGCTTCTGGGTCATACGCAGCGATATTTGCGCCAGCTTGCTGTAATATTGGAATAATTGTAAGAGCAGGAGAATCACGCATATCATCAGTATCGGGCTTAAAGGACACGCCAAGAACGCCTATTTTTTTACCCCTTACATCGCCACCGCAAGCGTCAATAACCTTATCTGCCATACGCGCCTTGCGGTCTTCATTCACAGAAACTACGGCCTCGACAATTCGCTGTGGCGCTCCATATTTCTGACCAGCCCGCGTTAGAGCCAAGGTATCTTTAGGAAAGCATGAACCACCATACCCCGGGCCTGCATGTAAAAATTTGGCTCCAATCCGACCGTCAAGGCCAATACCTTTGGCAACTTGTTGTACATCTGCGCCAACTTGCTCACAAAGATCAGCAATCTCGTTAATAAATGTGATTTTGGTAGCCAAGAAAGCATTCGCCGCATATTTAATAACTTCTGCGGTTTCACGTTTTGTGAATAATATGGGCGTTTCATTCAGATAAAGCGGGCGATAAACCTCACGCATTACGTCTTGTGCACGGTCAAAAGAAGTACCGATAACAACACGATCAGGGCGCATAAAATCATCAATAGCGGCGCCTTCCCGCAAAAATTCTGGATTAGACGCTACATTAAAATCAGCATCAGGGGCAACTTCACGCATTATGCGTTCAACTTCCCGGCCAGTTCCGACAGGAACAGTTGATTTATTTACTACAACTGTATAGCCACTTAGATTTTGCGCTATCTCACGCGCAGCACCATGAACATATGAAAGATCCGCGTCGCGGCAATAGCGCTTAGAAGGCGTTCCTACCGCTATAAATACAGCTTCCGAATCCTTAACAGCTTCCGAGATATCTGTTGTAAACTTAATACGACCAGCATCAATTTGTCGTTTGAGCAAATCCTCAAGTCCAGGTTCAAAAATTGGCACTAGGCCCTTTTTTAAGCTCTCAATCTTGCTTTCGTCTTTATCCACGCAAATGACTGTATGTCCAAATTCTGCAAAACATACCCCTGAGACTAAGCCAACGTAACCAGTTCCAACCATTCCTATATTCATAAAAGTACCTTAATCTTAATTTGAATGAAAAACCTAAACGATTTATGTGCTCAATAAAAGAAAAGAAAATCAGTTTTCGTTCATTTT
>DAOWDF010000119.1 GCA_030639165.1 Alphaproteobacteria bacterium | reverse complement strand
TAGACTTTTATAACTTTTCTGTCCGGAATAGTGTAGCCACATCAGTTTTCGTCATGGATAATTTTGCCTTGAACTATCCTATCTTCAAGATGATTATCTACATTTGTAGGGCAATCACCATCATCATTATTAGCCACTAGAAATCCTCTAACTCATTTGTATATTAATACATTATACAAAATAAGTTAATAATATGCGAATTTTCGATATTAGTTACTATGGTGTCTTAATCGAAATACTGGATGCGTTTAGACGCAGGAAGCATGGTATTTATCAGCATTTCAAGATTACGAGGGTTTTCTTGGGAGATCATAGATAAAGATGTTTTAAGTATCATAGATTTTGCTGTTACCTCATCGGCTGCATTTTTCTCTATTTTCCCAGCAAGCGGTGACATGATTATAGTTCCGAGTATAGCTCCATAAAAAGTTGTGAGCAGCGCAACCGCCATAGCTGGTCCAATTGTCTCTGGATTTTCAAGGTTGGCAAGCATTTGCACAAGGCCAACTAATGTCCCAATCAAACCCATAGCAGGAGCAACTTCTGATGCGCGGCGCAGAATGCTAGCGGCACGTTTTTTACGTTCTTCACCTAAATCAATATTATGCTGTAAAATGCGCTGTACATCATTTGCACTATATCCATCAACAACAATAGACATGGCATGCTCTAAAAATGCCTCTTTAGATGTTTCTTTTTCGTAGGATGAAAGGAATAATAAGCCTTTTTTACGTGCGACAGTAGCAAGCCCCATAAGGCTTTCAGCTAAATGAGTAAGGTTTATTACTGGCCTAAATGTAGAGGACGCAATGATCTTTAGTGATCTGGAGAGTTCTTCCCCCGTGTAAGATATGCTAGTCGCTGTAATTGTACCAAGGACAACGATTAGAACTGAAGGAAGGTTGAAGAATCTTGCATCACTTTGCCCAATGGCAATAGCTCCTATAATCAATCCAAATGACAGTACAAGGCCTAGGATCGTGGCAATATCTGGCCTGCTAACAGTCCTTGGCACTGATATTATAGGAAGGTCTGTTATCTTTTTCCCTGCTGCATCTGTAATAGTTTGTTCATTCATCTTGGCTAGCTGTCTTTCTTACCTTGTTTTTTCGCTTTAGGAGCGTTCTGATTTTACGATTTCAGTCATAGTTATACCTAGGCGATCTTCAACCACAACTACTTCTCCACGAGCAACAAGCCTGTTGTTAACGTAGATATCAATAGCTTCACCAACTTTTCTATCAAGCTCAATAACCGCGCCACGACCAAGTTTTAAAAGTTGGCTGACTTGCATTGTTGTTCGTCCTAATACAGCAGAAACATTAACAGGTATATCATATATGGCTGTCACATCATTAGCCATAGGCTCGCCTATATCGTATGAAGCTCCGTCATTTCCCTTTAGTTCATCGGCATCATCGATTTCACTAAGGTTCAGTTCACTGCCCTCTGGTTTTGCAGGGGCTTCATCAAACATGTTGTCAACATCGCCTTGATTAGATGTTCCGCCATTTTCTGTATCATTAGCCATTACGATTTTTCCCCTTTGCTATCACTAGGTTGCTCCTCTTCATCATGAACGCTAACGCCGCGATCTGCAAGAGTCTCTTTCATTGTCTCTAGAATTTTTTTAGAAATATCATTTCTGCTGCAGATAATACCACCATCTGGCCACAAGATGTTACATTCATCTTTTTGCAGTGCTGAATTTTTAATTAGGGTTACCTGCTTATGTAAGTCACCCTCTAGTTTATCTATATATTCTTTTAGGGGTTCAAGCCCTGTATCTTGTAGCTCTATATTTATTTTACTTGGAGTTTTATGACTTGTTAGTGCCGTTTCAATGGCTGAGAGCAGTTCTTCAGTACCGCATTTTTTTGTATATAAAGGAAAAAGTTTTTCAATGGTAAGAAGGGTAAGGTGCACTGCTTCTTCTTCATATGTCTTGCTACGGTCGTCTTCTGCGGCAAATAAAATCACAATATCTCGCTCAAGTTTTTTTAATATGGCGAGTATGTTATTAGTTAGGCCAGTCTCACTTTCTTTAAACCCAGCATTTTTTCCCTCCAGAAAGGCTTTTTGACGCGCTTGTTCCATATCACTAGCAGTGAATTCAGGCTTTTCAGTATCGCCCATGCCAACAAGTGGGTCATCGTCAAATACGTTGTTATCAAAGAAAAATGGTTGTCCATCCATATGTTGTTTTTCCAGTTTTATAAGCATAATTGTCAGGTCTACTACCTAAATTATGCGATCATTTCTTCGTCTTCTGAGCCTGATGAAATGGTTATTTCGCCACGACCCTCAAGATCTTTTGTTACTGTTACTATATATTGTTGTGATTCTTCTACATCTTTAAGCCTTACAGGGCCCATGGCAGCCATATCTTCTTTCATTATTTTAACTGCACGTTCAGACATGTTGTTGAAGAATAGGTCTCTCAGGTCATCTGTAGCACCTTTAAGTGCTAATGGTAGTTTTTCCTTATCAATCGCTCTAATCATAGTCTGCATTGAAGCCGCATCTAGAGTAAGTATATCCTCGAATGTAAACATCAGGCTGCGAATTTTATCTGCGGAGTCAGGTACAGCTTTTTCTAGTTCATCCATAAAGCGCGTTTCAACAGAGCGTTCCATGTTATTGAATATCTCCGCTATAAGCTCGTGAGAATCGCGGCGCTGTGTTCTGGCTAGGTTCGACATAAATTCTTTACGAAGGGTTTTCTCAATTTCCTCCAGAATCTCTTTTTGAACAGTTTCCATTTTTAGCATACGGTTAATAACTTCTAGGGCGAAGCCATCTGGCAATATAGCCAATACGCGCGCAGCATGGTCTGTATTTACTTTTGATAGTACAACGGCGACTGTCTGTGGGTATTCTTTTTGTAGAAAGCTAGCAAGTATATCTTCATTAACATTACCTAGCTTCTCCCACATGGTACGTCCGGCAGGGCCCCGTATTTCCTCCATGATTAGACCGATTTTGTCTTTTGATAAGCCAGATTTGAGAAGCATTCTCTCCGTACTGTCTTGTGATCCAATTATAGTATTGGTAGAGCTCATCTGCTCAGTAAAGTCTAAGAAAAGCTTCTCTATTACTAGTGGGCCAATTTTCCCTAGCCCTGAAATTATTTGCGATAACTCCAAGATTTCTTCATCATCCATTTCAGAAAATATCTGCGCAGTATGCTCCTCGCTTAGTGACAGCAGGAAAATAGCTGCTTTTTCAGGGCCTGTAAGTGATCTATAATCGTCTCTTATACGCATATTCATTTGGTTTAGCTCTCCTGAGACATCCAGTTTCTAATTACCGATACAGATTCGGATGGATAATTCTCCACTATTTCTTCAACTTTTTTAACTGTTGATGCTTTAACTTTTCCTTCAATGCCATGTATATCAATCAGATCATCATTGGCAGCATCATCTGCAGGAACTGGTTCACCATCAACACCGACTTGTACTGCACCTGTCGATGGTGGTGCAAGGGCAGGGTTGGCGGGGGACGCAGCTAGCAAGTCATGCTGTAGCATGTCATCAAGGCCAATTGGTTTGTTTTCTGGCATCTCTATGGACATCAGTTTGGACACCATTGGCTGCAATATAAGCAGTACAACCAGAATAATCATGATGGAAATTATAAGTATTTCAGCAGAATCAATTAAATCACTTTTGTTAAATCCAAAGATAAAGCGCTCATCAACGATTTCTCCGCCATCATCTATTGCCGCAAACTGTAAATTTACAATTTCAAGAACATCTCCGCGTTCTTCATCTAGCCCTATGGATGTCCTTACCAGTGATCTGATTTTATCCATTTCAGATTGTGAGCGATCTTCATACGTCTTTTTCCCATCTTCATCTGTGGTATATCTACCATCAATAAGCACGGAGACATTAAGTTTTTCTACTTGTCCAGATTGGTGGACTGTATTTCTAATTGTTTTGCTTATTTCATAGTTAGCAACCTCTTCATTACTGTCATTGGAGGCGGTGGCACCCTGACCAGAGAGTAAGTCTCCGCCAATATTGGGTAGGTTATTGCCAACTGAGACATCGTTTGACGCAGCTTCATTTTCTGTCGAGCTTTCCTGTGTGCTTTGTGTCGAGCGTAATACTTGACCTTCTGGGTCATAAAGTTCTTCGTTAGTGCTAATGCGGTCGAAATTCATATCAACTGTAACTATAGCGGTGACTTTACCGTACCCTACAATGCGGCCAACTTGATCTTCTATCTTACCTTGAAGTCGTGCTTCATAAGTTTTACGAATATCATCCGACTTAATGGATAGCATCGCATCGCCTTCTGTGCCGCCTTTGGCTAGCAGGCTTCCGTTGCTATCAACTACAGATACATTTCTGGATTTCAGGCTGGGGATAGCGGACGCAATGAGTGACTGAACGGAAACAATTTGCTGGCGATCTAATGTCGCGCCAGCATGAACCCCTATAACAACGCTTGCTGAAGGGTTCTTTGTCTCACGGCTAAATTTTTGTCTTTGTGGAAGGACTATATGAACACGTGCGCTACGAATATTGTCTAAAGATGTGATTGTTCTTGAAAGCTCTCCTTCTAAGGCTCTTACTTGGTTGATGTTCTGCACAAAGTTTGTAGTACCAAAGCCTGATTGTTTGTCGAATATTTCATACCCCATAGAGCCACCATTCGGTAGTCCAGCATCAGCAAGAAGCATTCTTGCGCGTCCGACCTCATCACCAGGTACTAAAATTCGTGATCCATCGGATGATATGCTGTATAGGATTTGGCTCTCTTCAAGCTTTGCTGCTACGGCTCCAGAGTCTATAGATGACAAATCTGTGTAGAGCAATTTCATTTCAGCGGTGGTAATCCGCATGGAAATAAATACGAAGAACATCAGGAGGCCAAGCAATATAGCACCCATAACACCGAGTCGTGCTGGGCCTAATTGTTGTAATGTGGAGACAAAACTATTCACGTTGTTACCTTATTTTATTTGGCAAGAGCGCCAAAACAGACATAGATTTTATTATTATAGCACAAAAACACCACGCAAGACGAGGGGGTGATTCGTATTATTTTATAATAAAATATTTTAGCTTTAACAAGATGGTAAGCACCAATATATTTCAACCGTACATTCATTATCTTTGTTAGTAGTATTTCCGTATGTCTTGACTTTTGCATAAGCCTGTGGTAACGTGATAGTAGGGTAGTATATCTTTTTTATGTTTTTATTCATAAAGGAGAATTTAATTTGGAAAGGTTAGGAATTCGCAATGATTGAAGCGGTGAATTCATCGTTGGCAAGTGCACAGCTTCTGCGTGGTAACGTAGAGCAAGCTGCTGCTTCGCGCGCTGTTTCAGCTGCGCCAATATCTGCGGGTAACGCTCCTGAAGCTCCAAAAGCACCTTATGTTAGTCCTTATATTACTTTTGTTGATAGTAAGGCGGTTATTCAGATTAGAGATGGCGATACTGGTGATGTTCAGGATCAATATCCATCCAAGAGTCGTCTTGCGCAGTTAAGTAGGGATCAAGCTAGGCAGGCTGCTGTGGCTGATGTTAAGGATGTTTCCCAGTCTCAGCCTAAGGAAACCAAAGTTTCGACCCCGCAATCTACAAGTATTATCACGGTGCAAGATGTTACTTCTGCTGCGCCGTCAAATATATCACAACCATCCCCACAAGTGGCCGCCGCAGCACTATCAGCTGGCGCACAATCCGCTCAACCATCCAGCTCCGCTGGCGTAACGCTTTTCGCTTAATTCTTACATTTTTAATCTCAGTGTTCTAACCTAAGTCTTTTCAGCATTCTGCTTGCATTTTTTAAGGTATTTGTAAGCGATCCGCTTGTTTGAGAGTTCTTATATCTATCTTGCATGTATGTAAGTATGTCTATGGCAGCTGAGTTTTGATTAGAATTCTCGTAGGTTTTGGCAAGTGCTAAATAAACTCTGGCTTCATAATAATCACTCATTTCTAATCCACGCTTTTTCAATAAGTCGTGCGTTAAATCTATATATTCTTGGTGTAGATTCTTTTTTGCCATGGAGTATTGTAAATCCTCAAGTAGGCTCGCGATAACATCTCCCTCCATGCAATTAGCGCAGGCGTGCAAGGGTTTGTTATAGTCAGGGTAATTTTTTAGAGCAAATAGCTGTAAGGGGTAAAAGTAATCGTAATCCAAATAGCTTAACGTCATTATATCTATTGCATTTACAACAATATCTGGGTCGTCAATGTGATCCAATATTTCCAAATACATGGCCTTGAAAAATATTCGGTTGGTATGTTTGATTTCTTCTTCAGAGCAGCAGCGTTTTTCAGATTGCCAGTAAGTAATCAGCTCATCGTAGTTTGAAATTGAAACGTCGCCAATATTAATATCATCCCACCAGAGTGGTTTGGGAACGGTGTTAGTAAATTCTTTACGCAGCATATGGTTGGGCGAGTACGTATAATAAGTAAGAGCAACAGAGATGCCTATAATTAAGGTGATTAGTAACAGTAGCTTACTTTGTCGCATCAGTATGTTTACCCCGAAATATCGGTACTTGATCCCGCAGCCGTAGGTCTCTGAGTTGCAGGGGGAGGGGTTTTTGGCGCGACTGCATCATTGTTAGTCATTAGGCCAGCGGAAACTTCCTTATTTATACTAATGAGTATATTAAGTTGATGCTTCTTCGGATCCGCAAGTATTTCCATCTCACGCTTGAATATGAAATTAGCCAGATTAATGATGTTACTGCGCAGATCATTAGGACGACCGCCATCTTTATTCTCAATGGCTGTATCATAAAACAGCATCCAGATGCGGCGATTATATGTAAGTGTTTCTTCCAGCAAACCCTTTGGGCGTTCCTCCCAGTTTTTTACCAAATCCTGAAGCATGCGATTTGATTTCAGCAAAACTCGTCCCTCAAGTTCTCGCTGATTTGGAGTGTGGGCTTGCGCATGTGTGTCGTATGCTCCAGCTGCTTGAGCGTATGGATTATCTTTGTTATGTGACATTTTCTAATAGCTCCCGCTCATGTTCTATTAATTGTTTGCTGATCTTCATAGCTTTGTAATATGAGCCACTCATTATCTGGTCGTTTATTTGCATGAAAAATATTGCGCTAGAAGGTGATGCTTTTTGTACATCGTTTACTGCCGAAAAATATTTTTCATGATATTCTTGATGGTTGGGGGATATATACATGCATTGGATAAGGAAATATATGCGCTTGCAAGGTGTGTCCGCATTTTCCTCTACCATTATATCTTTTTCTCTTATGATAGGTGCATCGCCTGCAATATGAAGGCGTGCTCTACCCGAGCTGTTGGTAATTACAGCCTCGCCGATAAGTATCTTTTCTTGGGGTTTTAGGTCGATAACTAATGCCATGGATTTCTTCCTTTCTCAACACGCATTCTGCGATAATTTATACGTAGTGTTCTTAGTTTAGTCTAAATATACATCATTAACACTACAGCTTGATTATACCATAAATATTTGTATTTGTAATTGTTTTCTTGTGGTGATCTGCCTGAGGTCTTTTATAGTTGGGTGCGGCAATTATTCTGCTCAAATTACTATAACGCTAAAAAGAAAAATGGCGGAGAATTTTTCCCCGCCAGATTTAATGATTTGTATATTGCTACTATTAGAATAGTCGTAGCACAGCTTGTTGTGACTGAGATGCCAATGATAGGGATGTAACACCCAATGTTTGACGTGTCTGCAACGCTAGAAGATTTGCACCCTCTTCATTTTGGTCAGCAACGGTCAAGTCATCCGCACCAGCAGCTAGCGTATTGATGGTCGCTTTTGTGAAGTCTTGACGTGTCTGGATAATCGCCAGATTATTTGCCAGTGATGACCCAAAGCTACGAACTTCTTCAAGTGCGCCACGTGATTGCACAGAGGATAATTCAATCGCTGTAGAGCTTCTGAATGTTGCCTCAGTTAAACCAAGTCCGTTAGAAGTAAAGTTAACGCCACTTGTTGTTAGTGTGCTTGAGTTATCTTCATTAAAGAATGTGGTAAGGTCATCGCCATTAAGCAAGTTAATACCACGGAACTGTGCATCATTAACCAATGCGTCGATTTGCTCTCTAACACGGTTATAGTCATCAGCCAATGAGTCAAGTGATTCAGTAGAGTCGTTGAATGAGAATACACGCTCTTCTGTAACACCGGCAGCAGATGCAATCGGGTCAAGGTTACCTGTAGGGTCGCCTAGTCCTAGATTGAATTGCCCAGCAGCAGCCGTGTCAACTCTAATACCAAATGAGTTCACAGTATCAGACAATGATGTAAAGCTTAACTGCCCTGTGTCACTGTCAAAGCTAGCGGTGAGCTCCTGATTTACAGTCGTATCAAGATTGATAGTATCAACCAAATCCTGGAATGTAGATGTTGCTGTTAAAGTGTAGGTAACAGAAGTAGTTCCAGCGTCTGTGTTAACATCAAAGTTAATGGTATCAGCAGCAGCAAAACCAGAAAGTACGGTTGTACCATTAACATCCTGATAGGATGCGCCAGCAATAACATCGCCAGCCTCAACAGTGTCGCCTGAGCTTTCATTCAATGTGATTGATGTGACTGTGTTACCTGCAACTATTGTAGCAGCTGCACGTGTATCCGCGCCACCATTATCAACAGATTCAATCTCGAAATAATCACCAAGACCTAATGCAGTGAAACCAGCATTTGTAACCTCTGAGCCACCGCCAACAAAATCATCGACAATTCTGAATGAACTACCGCCAGAGCTTTGAATGGCTATAAAGCCTTCATCCGTTACGCTTGCAGTAATTTCACCATTGCGGTTATCGGAGAATGCATCGGTGATTTTAGCTGTAAGTGAATAGATTGTATCACCAGCATCTATAGAGATTGCTTCAGTGATCTGAGCTCCCGTAGCATCTGTGGTAACGATATCAAATGTATCACCAGTATCAATAGCGGCAAGAGACGTTAGGTCTGCTTGAGTGCTAAGATCAACTTCACCAACCGCACGAGCTTCACCACCAGAGGAGGCGAGTTCATCACGAGCAGAAGTTGTAATTGATTGAGCTTGTTCAACAAGTGTTGTCAGTGCAGTGATGCCGTTATCAGCTTCTTCGATTGTACGAATTGACTGTGATATACCATCAAGTAGACGTGACAAGTCACCAGCACGGTTATCGAGGCTCTGTGCCGCGAAAAAGTTAGATGGACCGTCAAGCGCAGAGTTGATCTTCAAACCTGTTGCGAGGCGAAGTTGTGTTGTATCAATGAGGCTTTGGGTGTTTTGCAGCGATAGGAGATTGTTTCTCAGTGCTGCGGTTAAAACTACGTCAGAAGACATGGCTTAGTTCCTTTCCTAGGTTATAATACTGGAACATCCTATTCCAGCTTCATACTCCATCATACTAGCATAACATTTAAGAAACCGTTAAACATTTTTTAAAATGCTTCGGAAAC
>DAOWDF010000135.1 GCA_030639165.1 Alphaproteobacteria bacterium | reverse complement strand
TTCTTCCATCTGGTTTTGTTCATCTTTATTTGCAATAGCTTCGCGCATCTCTTGAATTTCTTCTTCAAGCTTATCAAGGACGTTGGAAATATCAGGCCATTCGAACCCTACTTTAGCCGCCTTCTTCTGGAGCTTTTGAGCTTTTAATAGAGCAGGGAGGCTGGCAGTTACTCCGTCAAGGGCGCTGCCGTCAGTTTTTTTGCTGGCTGTTTTGCGCTCTTCCCATATTGCGTCAACATCACTAGAAGTTTCGGCATTCTTATCGCCAAAAACATGCGGGTGGCGGTAAATCATTTTTGCGGTGACATCATGGATTACGTCGTGAATATCAAATGTGCCTTGCTCTGCGGCCATTTGCGCGTGATATATTGATTGGAACAGTAAATCACCTAGCTCTTCACGTAGATCAACCATGTTGCCGCGGTCAATTGCATCGGCAACCTCGTAAGCTTCTTCAAGGGTATATGGCAAAATGCTAGCAAAATCTTGCTCTAAATCCCATGGGCAGCCGCCATTAGGCTCTCGTAAAGCCTTCATGACATTTATAAGATTCTTAATTGTATGTTTTTCATTATTTATCATCATTAGTTTTCTTATCTTGTATATTGTATTATACTTATATTTGAATTTCTCTGCACCCCATATATATATATTGATACATGTCTAACGAAGATAGCTTAAAAAAACAACGGGATCGTTTCTTATCCTTCTCTTTTTCAACTTCTGATCTGTTATTTCAGATTAATGGGGATGGGAAAATTATATTTGCTCTTGGCGCTGTTAAGGTTTTAACTGGCTATGAAAATGCCGCTGAAATTAAAGGGTTAAACTGGGTAGATCTATTTTCCAGGGGCGATAGGTTATCTTTAAAAGTTCTTGTTAAGAGTGCAGTTAAGGGTCTTCGTAATGGCCCAGTTTTAGTTTCATTTGATAAATCCAAGAGTAAGCAAAATATACTAGTAAGCACGATTTCAATGCCTTCTAGTGATGATGTTTATATAAGTGTTGCTGTATCGAATGCTTTGACCAGCCAGATTGGAGATAGTGTTAGGGGTTATCATGATAGTCAGCCATTAGATAAGGATACCTTTATTGCTGTCGCGCAAGAGACGATAGGTATGGCAGGAGAGCTAGGTGAGAATCTAGATATGACATTTATTGATTTATACGGCGCAGAGAAGGCAAAGAAAGCCATTGGAAGTGATGAATGGAATAAGCTTAGCAGTGATATAGATAAGATGCTTTGCAATGAATCTATTGATGGTGGTTGTGCTGTACAAATTGATGTCGGTAAATTTAGTGTGCTACATGATGATGAGTTGGATATTGGGCGTATATCAAAAAATATTGCCAATATATCAAAGGAGCGAAACCTTAGCAGTGATGATCTGACAATAAGGACAAAGAAAATATCTGCTGATAATAAGGATATGGACGAACGTGACGCTATGCGGGCATTGTTTTTCACTTTGAGTGAGTTTGAGCGCAATGGCTCTGATATGACCATAGAGACGCTGAATACTAGCTTTAAGTCATATGTAGCGGCAAATACAGGCAAGATTAAGGAATTTAAAGAGATACTTGAAAAGATGTCATTTTCTATGCACTTTCAACCAATTGTAGATCTTAATACTAGCAAATGTACGCATTATGAGATGCTATGTCGTTTTCAGGAGGGGAATACGTTTGAGTGGATTTTGTTTGGCGAGGAAGTTGGGCTAGCGGCAGAATTTGATATATCTGTTTGCCGTCGATCCTTTCATTATATTTCTAACAAGCGTTATTCTACTGATGAAAAGTTTTCTATTAATGTCTCTGGTCAGTCTATTCAAAATGATACGTTTTTCGCTAAGTTAATGAAGGAGATAGATGGTAATAAATCTATTAAGGGTAGGGTAATTATTGAAATTACTGAGTCAAGCAGGGTTAGTGACCTTGAAAAGGTAGCTGGGTTTATTACCAAGATACAAGATGCTGGTCTTGAGGTTGCTTTGGATGATTTTGGCGCGGGTTCGGCATCATTTCAGTATTTAAATAGCTTACCAGTCAATTATGTTAAAATTGATGGGCAGTATATTAAAAATATTATGCATGATAGACGTGATTTAGTAATGGTTAAAAATCTGACGCAAATGTGCAAGGATTTGGGCGTAAAAGTAATTGGCGAATTCGTTGAGGATGGTGATATTGCATCTACTCTAAGGGGGTTAGGTGTAGATTACGGACAGGGTTATTATTTTGGTAAGCCAAACTCATCACCTGATTATAAAATGATTGGTTGAGTATAAAAAAACCACCTACATTGAGGTGGTTTAAGATACTTATATTTATTAGGCCGTTTTAACGACGGATACCTAGTGATTTGATAAGGTCTTTATAAGCTTTCTCATCATTTGATTTTAGGTAGTCAAGCAATTTACGACGTTTTGCAACCATAGCTAAAAGCCCGCGGCGGCTGTGGAAGTCTTTTTTATGTGCTTGCATATGCTCTGAAAGTTCTGTGATACGCGCTGTTAATATAGCGATTTGAACCTGTGGAGATCCTGTATCATCTTTCTTAGTTGCATATTCTTTTATAATTACTGCTTTTTGAGCTGTTTCCATCGACATCATTTTTTCCTTATTTGTTTAAAATGTTAAATACTCGAACAGGTTTTATTTCTGCTCTTTCCTGCTCAATCAGCGCGACTGGCGTACCGTCATGAGTGGCAAGAGATAAAATACTTTCCTTTTTTCCAAGCCCTACTTTGGTAAGTCGTTCAAAATTTGGTCTAGAAATAAAGCTAAGTGCCTGTCCATTGCGAATATTTGCTGTTTCATCCTCTTTTAACTCAAGAGCCGGGATATCGTCCAGCACAGTTTCAAGAGGCAGTAAATACTCACTTCGGGCGGAAATGTAGTCCTTATCGCAAAGAATGTCCAGTGAAATCGCATCTATAGCAAGGAATGAGCCTACTTTTTCGCGCCTAAGTGCGGATATATAGCCGTAACAGCCTAAATCTACGCCCATATCCCGCGCGATAGCTCGTACATATGTACCCTTACCGCAGATCATTTCGAAGTCTGCTTCGTCCTTACGGCTGTCTAATAATTTCAGAGATTCTATAAATACTGGTCGAGGTTTTAGCTCAGGTATATTGCCATCACGGGCGATGTCATATGCTCGCTCTCCGTTAATTTTTATAGCGGAATAAATGGGCGGAGTTTGCTCTATATTCCCTGTATATTTAGAGAGCAGGGCGGTTATGTCATCTAAATTAGGGCGCTGATCAGAGTTAGCAATTATTTTGCCCTCCATATCATCAGTATCACGGCTCTCGCCCCATGTGATTGTGAAGCTGTAGGTTTTAATATCATCTTGGGCAAAGCTTATAGTCTTTGTAGCCTCGCCAAGCGCGATAGGTAGTACGCCAGTAGCTAGTGGATCTAATGTGCCAGCATGGCCTATTTTTTGTGCGTTTAGTGCGCGCCTAACCTTGCCGATAGCTTGGGTAGAGGTTATGCCGTATGGTTTGTCTAGGTTTATCCAGCCTGATATTGGGTCGCCTTTTTTCTTACGCGCCATTAAAAATCATCCATATATTCATCTGGAGCATCGTCATTCATATTCTAACGTATAAAAATACGCGTCGTCACTCATTCCTTGTCCAGATAAAGATATGAATGATTTTACCTTTTATTTATTCATCATCACTTTTGCGTACATCGCGTAGTAGATTTTCAATATGCTGCGCTTCGTCAAAAGATGTATCTGTTACAAACTTAACTTTTGGTGTAAATTTAAGGTTGGATGATTTTGCAATTTCTTTTTGAAATACGTGAGCCTGCTCGTTTAGGGCAGGGAGAAGCTCATCCATTTCTTCACCATTTATAGACATGACATAGGCGCGTGCATGCCTTAAGTCAGGGGATGCGCGCACTTCAGAGATTATAATAGTGTTAGATTTATTGAGCAGTTGTTCATTAGTGAAATGCCCGCGATGCAATGTTTCGGATAATATATGCCGAAGTTGCTCGCCAACGCGGAGTTGGCGCTGTGATGGTTCACTACTATTGTTATTGTTCTTTTTTTTCATGGGTATAATTTACTGAACTACGCGCTCTTCTTCAATTATTTCATAGCATTCAATGATATCTTTTTCTTTAAGATCATCATAATTCTCAAATGCCATACCGCATTCTTGTCCCTCTTTAACGTCTTTAACTTCTTCCTTAAAGCGTTTCAGAGTTTTAAGCATTCCCTCATGAATAACGACATCATCGCGTAGTAGGCGAACTTTAGAACCACGCTTAACGCTTCCTTTTGATACATCACAACCTGCAATTTTACCAACTTTAGTAATGTTAAACACCTGCTTAACAACTGCTTGGCCAATATATTCTTCGCGGATTGTAGGAGCTAGCATGCCTGTTAGCATAGCTTTTGCATCATCAATTACATTATATATGATGTTGTAGTAGCGTATATCAACTTGTTCGCGCATAGCTAACTCACGAGCATTTACATTAGCACGGACATTAAATCCAATAATTAATGCGCCAGAAGCATTGGCAAGTATAACATCAGATTCTGTTATTCCTCCTACCCCTGAGTGAAGAACATTAATTTCAATGCCTTCATTATCTTCTTCCATTTTAGTAAGCGAGCCCATTATTGCTTCGATAGAACCAAAAACATCAGCGCGAATAATTATAGGTAACTTGGTAACTTCACCTGCTTCGCGTTGAGCAAGTATAGCTTCCATAGTTGTACGACCTTTGATAGCTTTTGCCGCGGCCATTTCTTTTTCACTATGTTCGCGATATTCAGCGATTTCACGAGCTTTTGATTCGTCTACAGTTACATTAAAGATGTCACCAGCAGAAGGCGTGGCATTTGCGCCAAGTATTTCAACTGGCTGACCTGGTAAAGCTTCTTTAACATGGTCGCCTTTATCATTAATAATTGCGCGGACTTTACCGTATGTAGTTCCAGCAACAAAAATATGCCCAATGCGTAGCGTACCTTTTTGGATAAGCACCGTTGCAACAGAGCCACGGCCTTTTTCCAGCTTGGTCTCAACAACAAATCCTTGAGCTTTTCTGTTCGGGTTTGCTTTTAATTCAAGAATTTCTGATTGTAGAAGAATGGCTTCCTCAAGTTTATCCAAATTCATTTTCTTTTTTGCTGATATTTCAACGCATTGAACATCTCCACCCATATCCTCAATAACGACTTCATATTGTAGTAGGTCTTGTTTTACTTTTGTCGCATTAGCGTCTGGTAGGTCAATTTTATTGATAGCAACGATGATTGGAACGCCAGCTGCCTTTGCATGGTTTATTGCTTCAATAGTTTGTGGCATGATTGAGTCATTTGCAGCAACTACAATTACAACTATGTCCGTTACATCCGCTCCACGTGCGCGCATTTCAGTAAACGCAGCATGTCCAGGTGTATCAAGGAATGTTATCTTTTCACCGCCTGATAGCTCAACTTGATATGCGCCGATATGTTGTGTAATACCACCAGCTTCTCCAGAAATCACATCTGTAGAGCGAAGCGCATCAAGCAATGACGTTTTACCATGGTCAACATGACCCATAATAGTCACAACTGGCGGGCGAGTAATTAGATCTTCTTCATTATCCTCGATATCATCAAGGCCAATTTCAACATCAGCATCAGTTACGCGTTTAACTTTATGGTTAAATTCTTCAATGATTAGCTCAGCAGTATCAGCATCAATAGCTTGAGTGCCAGTAGCCATCACGCCCATTTTCATCAGGGACTTAATAACATCTTTTCCTGATTCGGCCATACGGTTGGATAGTTCCTGAACCGTTATTGTTTCAGGAAGTACGATTTCACGAACCCGCTTTTCTTGTGGCTCTTGGAAAGGTTGTGCAGCTAGGCGGGCTTTTTCGCGCATACGTTTTTGCGCAGCTAGACTTGGGCCACGATCACGGTTGTAATCGTTATTAATTGCCTGTGATATTGTTATGCGTCCACCCCTGCGGTCACCAGTATTGCGTTGTGGAGTTTTAGGTGTGGATTTCTTGAGTTTATCACGGTAGCTTTCGGCAGGCTTACTGTCTTCATTGCTGAATGTTTTACTACGCTTTGGAGTGTCTTTTTCTGCCGCGGGCTTCGGTGCACTAGTTTTTGTTACTGGTGCGCTATCATCATCCTCTTCAGGGGCTATTTCTTTTTTTGCTTCTGCTTTAGCCAAACGTTCTTGTCTTGCCTCTTCTTCTTCTGCCTCTTTAGTCTTTTTATCTTCTAATGTAACGACGCGACGTTTTGGTAATGCTTTTTTATTGTTATCACCAGCCATAGCAGCTTCAAGAGCGCGGGATCGTGCGTCTTTTTCGTTGGTGGTTAGGCTTTTATCTAAAGTGGCATCACCGTTTTTATGTGCTGTGGCAGCTCTTTTTCTGCGAACTTCAACTACAGATACACGACTAGAACCAGAACCTCCAGTTGCTCCACCAGATTTTAGGCTTAGTGTTTTTCCCGAGAGGCTTAGAGTTTTGCCACTGCTTTTTGTTTTTTCTTCTGTTATTTTATTCTCGGTCATTATACTCGCCTAAAAGTTACGTTCCATTATTAAAGATGCTATGCATCGTCTGAAGTGCTTTTTTCTTTAGCTTCATTTTCAGAAGTTTCTGTAGCAGCCGCTGCAGCAGCGTCTTCCTCTGTAAACCAGTGCTCACGAGCCTTCATGATTACTTCATTTGCTTCTTTATTGCTCATTTGGTTTTCGCCAAGCATATCAACAAGCTCATCGCCAGCAAGGTCAGCCAAATCATCGAGTGTCTTAACGCCAGCCTCTGCAATTTTTAGAATTTGATCGGCGCGCAGGCCATCTGCAGACATCAAGTCATCAGCTATTTTCAGCTCTGTTTGTTTTAGCTTAAGTTCGTTTGATTTTGCGTCAAGCCAGCTATTTGCACGTTGTTGTAGTTCAGTAGCAATTTCTTCTTCAAAGCCTTCTATCTCACATAGCTCATCAATTGGAGTTTCTGCAATTTCTTCAACTAGTGTAAAGCCTTCAACAACAAGAAGTTGTGCGAAAACTTCATCAACATCCAACGCCTCTATGAATAGTGCAGAGCGAGTTTCAAACTCTTCTGCGCGGCGCTCTGATTCTTGCTCGTCAGTCATGATATCAATATCCCAACCAGTAAGTATAGAAGCTAGACGTACATTTTGACCACGACGACCGATTGCAAGGCTAAGCTGATCTTCTGCAACCACTACATCCATGTGATTTTTTTCTTCATCAAGGACAACTTTTGATACTGCTGCAGGTTGTAGTGCACTAACAACAAAAGTTCCTAGATCTTCAGTCCATGGAATAATATCAATTTTTTCACCACCAAGCTCATTTACAACAGCTTGTACGCGGCTACCGCGCATACCAACACATGCGCCAACAGGGTCAATAGAACCATCACGTGATTGTACTGCAATTTTAGCGCGGCTGCCTGGATCACGAGCTACGCCTTTTATTTCAATTATACCGTCATAAATTTCAGGTACTTCTTGCTGGAATAATTTAGACATAAATTCAGGGTGGCTACGTGATAGGAATATTTGCGGACCACGTTGCTCTTCGCGTACTTCATAAATTATTGCGCGTACGCGGTCATTTACATTAATTGGCTCACGAGGAATAGTCTCATCGCGGCGAATTATACCCTCGGCGCGACCTTGAATATCAATTGTAACATTTCCGTACTCAACGCGCTTAACAACGCCGTTAATGATTTCACCAACGCGGTCTTTATATTCTTCATATTGACGTGCACGTTCGGCTTCGCGAACTTTTTGCATTATAACTTGTTTGGCAGTTTGTGCGGCAATACGTCCGAAATCTAGAGGAGGGAGGTCGTCTATAAGAAACTCACCTGGCTCTGCATCAGCTTTAATTCTGCGTGCTTGATCAAGTTTAAGTTGAGCAATTTCATTCTCAATTTCTTCGTCATTGGCCATAACTTCGCGGTAGCGTTTAAGCTCGATAATGCCACTTTTGCGGTCAATTTCTGCGCGTATATCTTGTTCATGTCCATATTTAGAGCGTCCAGCCTTTTGAATGGCTTCTTCCATGGCCTCAAGTATAATATTGCGGTCGATATTCTTTTCGCGGGCGACCATATCAGCTACTTGTAACAGTTCCATTTGTTTAATCTCCTAAATTCGCTGTATTTTTTATCAGTTCATCAGTTAAAATAAGTTTTGCTTGCGCCAACGATGTGTAGGGGATTTCTATATCACCTGTGTCCGTCGTTACAAGTATATTATTATCTTTTATACCATTTATAACGCCACGAAAGCGTTTTTGTCCGTTTTCATTGGGCGTTAGAGCCTCTAATTTTGCCTCGAAGCCTTTGTAATCTTCAAAGTCTTTTTCCTTTATAAGCATGCGGTCAATTCCCGGGGAACTAACTTCTAGTCTATATGCCCCATTAATAGGGTCTTCTACGTCCATAGTAGCAGAGATTGCACGGCTTATTTTTGCAGCGTCATCAATAATTAAATTTTTAGTGGCAAGATCTTCTGCCATTATTTGAACAAGAGAATTGCCATCTTCACCAGATATTTTGATGCGATGAAAAGCAAAGCCTAAATCTTCTATGACTGGCTGCACTATATTTGCAATTTTTTCCTCTAAAGGAGTGTATCTCATGTTGTTACTTGTTCGTTCTTACGAACGCCTCATTATAGTTTTGTTGAACCCAATAAAAAAGGCGGGTCTCTTTATGAGCCCACCGTCTTTTTAAGATCGGATATTTATGCGCTTTTATACGCCTGTATAATGGTAAATGCAAGGGTTTTCTGCTTGAATATTCTCTATAATTATTTT
>DAOWDF010000115.1 GCA_030639165.1 Alphaproteobacteria bacterium | reverse complement strand
GAATCAGATGAGTCAGGATTTATTTTTAATATATCGTAATAGGATTTATTTTTATTTTCCTGTCTAAACATCAGACCACCATATCTAAATTTATGTGTTTATAATAATTAAGGATATCAAAGCTATTAATTTAGCCTCGATATCCCATAGGATTTATAATCCGTGATTAGTCGGATTTCTTATCGTCAGATTTTTTGTCGTCAACTTCATCTTCAAATTCAAGATCAGTAAAATCAGCGTCGATAGCATCATCGTCATCATCACTGTCTGTATCTTCTGAAGTTGCATCGTCGTCGTCAGATGTTGGTGCTGCATCATCAGAGCCACCAGTTGCTTCTTCTTGTGCCTTGCGATATGCAATTTCACCAAGCTTCATACTTGCCTGTGTAAGCTCTTCTGTTTTAGCCTTGATATCATCAGCGTCACCGCCTTCTAGTGCAGTCTTAAGATCAGCTATAGCAGCTTCAATTTTTGACTTCTCATCATCTGGAAGTTCTGAGCCAATATCCTCAAGTGAGCTTTCGGTAGTATGGATCATAGCTTCAGCTTGATTACGCGCCTCGGCTGATTCACGTTTGGACTTATCAGAATCAGCGTTTGCTTCTGCGTCTTTTACCATTTGCTCAATATCATCATCGGATAGGCCACCAGATGCTTGAATTCGGATTTGCTGCTCTTTGTTTGTGGCTTTGTCTTTTGCCGAAACATGAACGATACCGTTTGCATCAATATCAAATGTAACTTCGATTTGTGGAACACCACGTTGAGCAGGAGGGACACCGACAAGGTCGAATTGACCAAGTATTTTATTATCCGCAGCCATGTCACGCTCACCTTGGAAAACCCGAATAGTAACAGCATTCTGGTTATCTTCAGCGGTCGAGAACACTTGAGATTTCTTCGTTGGGATTGTTGTATTGCGCTCAATTAAGCGAGTGAATACGCCGCCCAGTGTTTCAATTCCAAGTGATAACGGAGTAACGTCAAGTAATAAAACATCCTTTACATCACCGCGTAATATTCCGCCCTGAATAGCCGCGCCATTAGCAACAACTTCATCAGGATTAACACCTTTATGAGGCTCTTTACCGAAATAGTCTTTTACGGTTTCGATGATTTTTGGCATGCGGGTCATACCACCAACCATAACGATATCACTGATTTCTGATGGCTTAAGGCCTGCATCTTTAAGTGCATTTTTAAGTGGAGTTATAGTGCGTTTTACAAGGTCAGAAACAAGGCTTTCTAGTTTTGCGCGCGTTAGAGTAACCACTAAATGTTTTGGTCCTGAGGCATCAGCCGTAATGAATGGTAGGTTAACTTCAGTTTGTGTTGTACTTGATAGTTCAATCTTAGCTTTTTCTGCTGCTTCTTTTAAGCGTTGAAGGGCTACTGCATCTTCGCGCAGGTCAACTGTCTGATCTTTTTTGAACTCATCAGCCAAGAAATCAATGATGCGTGAATCAAAGTCTTCACCGCCAAGGAATGTATCACCATTTGTTGATTTAACTTCAAATACGCCATCACCAACTTCGAGAACGGAAATATCAAATGTACCACCACCAAGGTCATAAACAACGATTGTTCCTGTTGATTTCTTATCTAGCCCGTATGCAAGAGCAGCCGCGGTTGGCTCGTTAATTATACGCTCAACTTCTAGTCCAGCGATTTTACCAGCGTCTTTTGTTGCTTGGCGCTGTGCATCATTGAAGTAAGCAGGAACGGTAACAACTGCTTTAGTTACTGGCTCACCAAGGTAGCTCTCGGCAGTTTCTTTCATTTTTTGTAATACCATAGCGGAGATTTGAGAAGGAGCGTATGTCTCGCCATCAACTTCTACACATGCTTCGCCATTATCACCTTTAATAATTTTAAATGGTGATTTCTCTACCATGTCTTGGGCTTGCTTATCATCAAATTGGCGACCGATTAGGCGCTTGATAGCAGAAAGAGTGTTATGTGGGTTTGTTACGGCTTGGCGTTTTGCTGGCTGTCCAACTAAACGCTCACCATCTTTTGCGAACGCAACCATTGAAGGGGTTGTGCGTGATCCTTCTATGTTTTCAATAACGCGTGGCTCATCGCCTTCCATTACTGATACACAAGAATTTGTTGTACCGAGGTCAATTCCGATTATTTTGCTCATTATATTTGCCTTTTTTGTTGTGGCGAGTCCAGAAGCCTGCAATGCAGCACCATTTTAGACTCCCTAAGGGTTGAATGTTGCGACTATAGCAAGGGCTTTTGAAAAAATCTAGTGTATTTTGCTTGTATGCTATGCCTGAGTATCTATGTTTTGGCCTGGCTCTTGGTGAGGTGAGTCAGCAGCTTCATTTTCATTTTTAGCAACTCCTACGCGGGCAGGGCGTAATATACGTCCATTTATAATGTAGCCTGGTTCTATGACTTGTATTATAGAGCCATTGGGTTTGCCCGGCATTGGTGCCTCGAACATAACTTCATGAAAGTTTGGGTCAAATTTTTGATCTATAGGTATAGTTTTTTTAATTCCGTTTTTCTCAAAGCAGCGTAGGAGTTCTCTTTCTGTTGCTTCGATACCACTATTTAGGTTTTTTATGGCAGGATCTTGCTCTAATAACTCTTCAGTGATGGACTCTAGGGCACGGCGCAGATTGTCAGATACGCTTAATAAGTCACGCGCGAAACTTGATACTGCGAATTTACCAGCATCTGCGCGATCTCTTAATGCACGTTTGCGGCCATTTTCGGCTTCAGCAACTGTGCGCATCATTAGGTCTTTTGTTTTGGCAACCTCTTCTTCGAGGCTTTTGATGCGTAATTGATCTTTGCTAGGCTCATTTGTTTTTTTTGTTTCTTGAGCAGAAGTGAAATCTATATTGTCAGAGAACGCTTCGTAATCAAGCTCTTCTTCTTCAACATCAGAAGATTCGATAGCGGACTCCAGATTTTCGTTTTCATTATTATTCTCTGGATTTTCGTTTTCTTGTTCATTTTGCATTTACTAT
>DAOWDF010000252.1 GCA_030639165.1 Alphaproteobacteria bacterium | reverse complement strand
CGTAAAAAAGTTAATGTTAAGAGGCGCAGTAAAAAAAATGAGCTGTCTGCGAATTTTAAGCCTAACGCGAAGAGCGGTGAAGATGGTAAGTTACGTATTCTGCGATTAAGTGAGCAGGAGCCTGATTTGGCGCTTGTGGAGGAGGTTGAAGGTTTGATGGATGCGGAAATAAGCAATGTTGTCAGCGCTGTATCCCCCTTGTCTAATTCTAAGTCTGAAGTTAAGGCCGTGAAGGAAGCGTTTATAATTATTCCAAAAATTAAGCCTTATGTAGCCATGAAAAAATATGCAAATAGTGTTAAGGCTAAGGAACTGTCTAAAAACTATGTTGTCCCTAAGGTTAAGCCTTTGGTTAGCAAGTCTAAGCGCAGGGTCGTTAATTCTGGTGTGCGCGCTTCAGTGGTTAAATTGCGTAGCGGAGTTCACAAGGGGAATACACGTGTTGTAATTGAGCTTAGCTCCATTCCTGAATATGCTGCTGTTATTGATCCATTGCGTAATGTTTTGAGCGTTAATATTGAAAATACGCGCTGGAATATTGATAAGCATAATAGTTTGAAAGTGACGCCGCTCTTGGGCTCGTATGTTGCGCGTGAAAATGATGATGGCGCTACTATGCTGGAGATTCGTCTTAAGGGTTCTGCTGAGATCGTTAATACGATGGTTTTGCCGCCAAACAAATCTTCTAAGCACCGTATTGTCATTGATTTGCGATAGTTTTAGTTTACCTATCGGCTGCTAATGGCTAATTAGGTACTTTTGGTATCGTAATATGACCTGCTGTATATCATGCTGTTTTTGTTTAAGTAAACAGTGTATGTCTATTGCGAATCACTCGCCATTTTTTCCGTATATTTTTTGCCAGTGCGCTTGCAGGGTTTTTCTTAATGTAAGGCTTTATGTTTGTTCTATTTGATGGTCTAGGTTTGCAGCATTGCTTTGCCTAGGGTTTCGAATTCGATATTTCTTGGGTTACCACGTCGCCATGCTAGTCCAATATTTCTTGTTGGTATGGGTTCTTTAAACGGCAGGACGGATATATCTGCGGGTAGGTTTGAGCTGGTGGTGGCCATTTCTGGTAATAATGTCGTGCCATAGCCTTGGTTTACCATCTGGATTAATGTTTGTAGGCTGGTGGCGCTATAAGCTTTGCGCTTATTTGGCTCTTGCAAGCCGCAAGCATCTAAAGCGTGGTCGCGTAGGCAGTGGCCATCTTCCAGTAATAGAAGTTCCTTCATATTTATATCGCCTGTAGATAACAGTTTTTCAGTATTTTTAGGCTCATTACCTTTGGGGCAGGCGAATGAGATTGGTTCTTCAAATAAAAACATTTGTGTCATATCTGGCGTATCAAAGGGAAAAGCCATCAATATTATATCAAGCATGCCGCTCTGGAGTTTTTCTACCAAAACATGGCTCAAATCCTCATATAGAAGCAGCTCTAGGGCGGGGAACTTCTTTTGCAATTCAGGAAGGATTTGTGGCAGAAAATAGGGCGCTATTGTTGGGATTACTCCAAGGCGTAATGGTCCTGTGAGCGGCGCTTTTATCTGATTTGCCCGCGCCGTAATTTTATCAGTATCTTGCAGGATTTTGCGCATATAGATTGCTGCCTCTGCCCCGAAAGCGCTTAAATGTACTTCTTTGCGTCCGCGAATAACGAGGGGGTGATCGAGAATAAATTCAAGCTCTTTAATTCCAGAGCTTAAAGTTGATTGTGTTACATTGCATATTTTTGCCGCGCCGATGAATGATTTTTCACTCTCTATTGCAATTAAATATTCCATTTGTCTTAGTGTTGGCCTTACCATAGTATCGATTGTACCTTAGTTACATATAAATTAGTATTGATTTTTTCGATACTAACTATTGATATTAACTGTTGGATTTTGAGTTAGAATCTGTGCGAATATTTAATTATAAGAAAACCAAATATAAACAAATGGAGAATAACAATGTTGGGTATAGGCGATCAAATTCCTGAATTCGAAATCACTGGTGTAAAGCCGAAGTTTAATGTGCATGAAGAAAATGGCGAAAGCGCGTTTGAGGCAATCACAGAAAAAAGCTTTGAAGGTAAGTGGAAGGTTTTCTTCTTTTATCCAAAAGATTTTACATTTGTATGCCCAACAGAAATCGTTGCATTTGCAAAACTAAATCAAGATTTTGCTGACCGTAATACGGTTGTTCTTGGTGGATCTTCAGATAATGAATTTTGTAAATTAGCATGGAGACGTGAGCACCCTGAGCTTAAAAGTCTTGACCAGTGGTCGTTTGCCGATACTAATGGATCATTGATTGATGGCCTTGGTGTTCGTGACGCAGAAGCTGGCGTTGCACTTCGCGCGACATATATTGTTGATCCTGAAGGCTTTGTACAACACGTTGCTGTAAATGGCCTGAATGTTGGTCGTAACCCTGATGAGACATTACGTATTTTGGATGCTCTTCAAACTGGTGGTTTATGTTCATGTAACCGTGCAACTGGCGGTGATAATATTGATGTTTCTGCCGAAGCAAAGAGCATAGCCGCTTAAGAGCTTCCTGAATTAAAGTACGGGCATCGTTAAGTTTTGGCTTACGTATTAAAATACGCTGCGCCTCACTTGCCTAGCCGTACATTAATTCATTTCGCTCTGACTTTATTAGTGTAATCAAAAATTGGAAACACTAAAATAATAATATTTTATATGCTCCCGATTGGTTTCGGGGGCATTTTTTATGGTTGATTGTAAAATTGGGCTATGATATTCATCTTTTTAACATAAGTTGGGGTGCGAGATGGAATATACACAAATTTCTAATAAGATAGCGCAAATATATAATCAGGTAGCACAACAAATATCTGATTATGCCTCTGTGAAAATGTCTGATTATTCATCTGTTCCTATATCTAATTATGCAGCTGTGCCTATCTCATTGAGTGCGGATGTTTTAAGCGCACCTAAGCGGTTTCATGATCATTTGTTTCATTATTTTAATGCAGTTTATGAGGAAGGTGATGATGTTAAGCTTTTGGATAGTGCACGTGCGAATGCTTATATGATGCAGCAGACTTTCTCAGTTTTAGTAGGGTATGTTGGGTTTGTGGCTAATTCGGCTCTTAGTGAGCAAAGCCCTGATAATATAGCAGTTG